>CAYQXI010000124.1:0-12750 GCA_964421575.1 uncultured Nitrosopumilales archaeon | reverse complement strand
ACCTCTTGCACAACTTCCTCTGGTGTGTTACCTTCAAAGGAGCTCCAGATCGCGATTACAGGGTCGCTGACAAGGTAAGCCATGCCTTTATCGTTGACGAGTAGTTTTTCACCTTGAGGGGTTTCGCCCAACTGACCCCTCCTAAACAGCTTTTCTGCAGCCATGGCTGAAGAGGCTTTACCGCATTATATATTCCTTATGCTTTACCATTTTTACTCTATACGATCTTGATACTATAGACTATAAGAATATTAGAGAATACGAATAATCTAATATTGATGGGAAATGGGAGAAAAATTGAGTATGATTGTATTTTCCGGTACAGTAGATAAACTCTATCCAGTTGGCATCCTAGCTTCTGGCGCGGTAGCTATGGGGATGGATGTAGAGATCTTCATAACGTTCTGGGGATTAAACGCCTTCCGCAAAGATCAGATCAAACAGAATACGAAGATAAGCAAAGACTTTGAAGAAATGGGTGAGGCTATGATGAAGATGATGCAGGCTAAGAATGTACCGTCTTGGTATGATATCTTAAAGCAAGCAAAAAGTGTTGGTAATGTTAAGATACATGCCTGCTCAATGACCATGGATCTGATGGGGATGACCAAGGAGCATCTAGACGACATCGTTGATGACGTGGTAGGAGTAGGCAGCTTCATAGACATAGCCAAGGACTCCAAAATAACTCTCTTCATCTAAGAGGCGAAGAAGATGGCCGAAATAAAGGTAAGCAGAACCATAGATGCGAGAGGCAGCTTCTGTCCAGGTCCTCTAATGGAGCTCATCAGAGCAATCAGAGAGGCGCAGATAGGAGAAGTTATAGAAGTCCTTTCATCAGACCAAGGATCTAAGCGAGACATACCTCTTTGGGTTTCAAAGGCTGGGCACATTCTTCTCAGCATCACTGAAAAAGAAGGCTACACTTCATTCTTAGTGAAGAAAGCTAAGTAACAATTAACAAGTGGTTTACCATTGAAGAAAATTTTGGTTTTAGGGGGCGGAGTTGGAGGCACAATAGTAGCTAACATCGTAGCACGGAGATTAAAAGAGAACGCAGAAGTCACAGTGGTAGATAAGTCTGGGAAGCACGTTTATCAACCCGGATTTGTATATGTTGCTTTCGGCGACGAGCGGATCAATAATATTGTTAAAGACGAGAGAAGTCTTCTAAACAAGAATGTTAAGCTGATTACCAAAGAGGCTGTTAAGATAGATCCGAAGGAGCGTAAAGTGCTTTTAGCCGATAGTGAACACTTATACTATGACTACTTGGTGATAGCAACTGGTTCACGTATTGTTCCCGAGGAGGTTAATGGTTTGAAAGAAGGTGCACATCACTTCTATGAGGCTGATGCGGCTGAAAAACTTCGTCAAGCATTAAAGACCTTTAACGGAGGGAAGGTTGTTGTCGGTGTAGGTGGTTTGCCTTATAAGTGTCCGCCAGCACCAGCAGAAGCTGCTTGTCAACTCGATTACTACTTTACAAAAAGAGGTATACGTGATAAAGTGCAGATCGAATTTCTCTCTCCACTACCTAGAGTCTTCCCATTGGAATCGGTCAACCCATTTGTGACGAAGATCTTTGAGGAGAAGCAGATAGCATACCGAACCTTTTTCAATGTGGATTACGTTGATCCACAAGCAAAGAAAGTGTATTCTCTGGAGGGCGATTCTGTGGACTACGATCTGTTGATCCTTGTGCCTCCACATAGAGGGGCTAAGGTTATTGAAGATTCTGGTTTAGGTGATCGAGGAGGCTGGGTTCCAACTGATAAGTACACGCTTAAAGCAAAAGGTTTTGATGATATTTATGTTGTAGGGGATGCGACTGATATTCCTATTTCAAAAGCAGGGGCAACAGCCCACTATGAAGCGAAGGTGGTTGCCGAAAACATCGTTGCACAGATAAAGGGTTATGGTGATCTTAGAGTGTATGACGGTAAGGTTCGCTGCTTCTGTGACGCTGGGTTTAAAAAAGGAATCTCCCTATCATTTGACTACACACACCCACCTAAGCCCCCCTCAACTCTAACTCGAAGCGCCTACCTAGGAAAGGTAATACTTAACAAGCTCTATTGGTGGACCGTTCCCTCGGGTCGGTTCTAAAAATGGAGAATACGCTCAACAAGCAAATCTACCATATGCAAGCAGAGATATGTAAAGCTCTCGCAAATCCTATCAGGATTGAAATTCTTAACTTACTTAAAAGTGGTGAAAAGACCGTTACAGAACTTGCAAACCTCGTCGGGGTCAATCAAACAAATCTATCTCAGCATTTGACAATATTGAGAAGCAAGAAGATTGTAGAAGCTAAAAGAGTTGGTAACAATGTCTACTATTCATTAGCCAACCCGAGAATAATCGAGGCCTGCAACCTCCTGCGGCAGATCTTACAAGAACAGTTAGAAGCAGAAAGTAAACTCATCTCATTTAAACAGTAACCTGGTAGACTCATCTTTCGACTAGAAAGATTAAACCTTTTTCGGCTAAGTTTAAGATTAATTAGATATAATGCAAGGCTGACGAAGAATAATAGTTTCTATACTTAGTGTAAAATGACTGAGGCGTTGTTAAGCATGTCTGAAGATTTTGGATGAAGGAGCCTAACGAGAATATAGAAAAATTTGCTGTGTGAACATCACGGAAGTACCGCTATGGCTGCGATCTCTATCTCCATACCCTTCCGACCTAGCGCCGTTACCCCTACTAGATCTGATGGTATATCAGATGGGTCGATACCATTCTCTCTGAAGAATTCGTCCCTCACTTTTGCCATCTGTTTATACTTCTCAGAGGCCACGATGCCGTCGGGGAATTCTCCAACGATATAGTATGTCAGCTTTACAATATTAGAGAGCGAAGAGCCCATCTCCTCCAGTCTTTGCTTGATCTTCTCCAATGCCAACCTAGTCTGCGCCTTTATACCTTCAACAGGCGTCAATGTTTCTGGATCGATTCCTTCGGTTCCTGCGAGGAAAATAAAACCGCCAGCGACAGCACCTTTCGCCCAATGCATACGCCGCCCAGCGTAATAAAGAGGGTACCTCTTTATTTCCACCAATTCAATCACGCATAATCAGAGCATTCTTATTAAATTTTTCTTGCAACGAGCTGATGAGAGTAGGATTGTGGCAAAGATGTATTTTATGTAGATGGTTATAGTTTTGCTACTTTGCGTGTAGTTCTCGCTTTAAAATTGCCCTTTACCTCTTACAGGAACAGACGCTGGTTCTTTAGATGTTCAAACAAGCATATTGGACAATAAAAATATCTTGACATCATCCAGCGCGTATGTTGCAAACTTAAAAAGGTTGGTGTTCCTACACAGAAGAACGTAGGATGATGTTTAAGCGACAGTGGCGCACCTTTAAGCTTATCTTGACCGTAATTCCGCTTATGCTCGGTCATCAGCTTTATGCTGCTGACCAGATAATTCTAGGTATAGTTCTTGTGGATATTATGAAGGAGATCACGCTTTCTATATTCTGGAGCGGGTTAATCACCACCTTTTTTGGAGTAGGCATTCTCATCGGCTCGATGTTGGCAGCTTATGTTGCTCGGCGAAAAGGTCTTAAGTTTACAATATCCGTCGGACTATTAGGTTTCTCCCTCTTCACTTTTTTAACCGGATTTTCGCTATGTATATGGGATTTGTTGTTCTACCGAATCAGCATGGGAATAGGCGAAGGTATATGGAATGTTGCGTATTATTCAGTCATTGGAACGTTCTTTGCTAAAAAGCGAGGTTTTGCAAATGCAATCGCAGGAAATATGTATCTCCTCGGCCTCCTCTGGGCTTATCCCTTTTCAGGCATAATTCTGGTTAGCTCAGGAAGCTGGAGGTTACCCCTACATATTTTTGGACTGCTGGGATTCTTTGTCCTGCTGTTGCTTCTTTTAACATTGAGATCAGACGCTTGGACGACGACCCCGCCTCAAACAGAAGCCAACAGTGAAAGGCTCCTATTTGTCCTAAAAAACAGAAACGTAAACTCAGGTTGCCTCATGGGCATTTTCAACGCGTTACTCTTCTTTTCAGTCGCAGGCTTCTACCCCACTTACTCAATGTTGATGCTCGGCTTTGATTCCTTTCAGTCCAGCGTATTGATGTCGGTGCAAAGTTGGTTAATGTTTGTCACATCACCAATAATCCTTTTCCTAAGCGATAGATATGGCAGAAGGCTATTTCTCTATTTTACAAGCTTATTATCAGCTATTGCCGTCTACTTCATGTTCAACTTGCCGAGGGGTAACTTCGCTCTCGCAGCCATGGCTAGCTTGTTTTATGGTGTGGCAAGCGCTGGAGGCTTTCCTCTCTTACTTGCTTTTGTGCAAGACTCTGTTACAGGAGCATCTATCGTTCTAGCCACAAGCCTATTCACGGTCGCCTTTTATATTGGGACTATAACTGCGGGTCCAGTGACAGGTTATATCATCTCATCGCTGGGTTGGGAACACGCCAGCCTCTGGTTGGCCTTGTGCTGCTTTATGTGGTTCTTAATTGCAGTTCTAACCAAGCCCACCCAAACTCACCAGCGGCTTAACCATTCGGAGACGAGCGCATAATATTCACGTAATATCTGCTTTGTTGTAAAATTGGATCTTCTCCTCGAAGATATCTAAACGTACTGCAGGTTTAGACCACAAGAACATCAAAACACACTTAAATGTAGTCAGCTCGTTAACTTTAAAGAAGACGAATTCCTTTGTAAGGCCGCAAACGATCCAAGAGACATCTCAGCTTACGGGAAGACGGTTTCGAGTACATCTGCGAAATCGATGAAACTCTTCAGAAAACATAAATGAAAAGAAACATCTGTCACGTGTTGATCTATAGGTGCCGAGGGCAGGATTTGAACCTGCGACAGCCCGGTCTTCAGCCGGGTGCTGGAGGCTTGGCCTCTCTCCTTAGCCCGCCTTGTCAGGCTGAGCTACCTCGGCACAACATAAGGTTCTTGGCTTAACCGCTATAAGACTTTCTGAAAGCTGATTCAACAGGGTGGTTAAGAAGGTTTATAGGCTTACTCTAAGCGCCTAAAAGGTGGTGTCAAAGGTATGGGCGGAGCAAAGAAGAAGCCTCTAGCTGCTATGGAAAAGGCGCAGCGAAAAGAGGCTGAGGAGGCCCAGCAGAAACGCAAAGAAGCTAAGCGTGAGCAGCAGAGCAAACAGCTAGGTACACTACAGCTGAAGATGAGCGAAGAGCAGATCCTAAACATATTAGCACCATTAAAAGCTATCACAGTCTACGCAGCTGCAAAAGCGCTTGGTGTAAAAGCCTCTGTAGCGTCAGCTACATTAAGAAGCCTTTATCAGAAAGGGCTGTTGAAAAAAGAAGGGGGTTTCAGCGGGCACCCTATCTACGCTCTTAATCAGCGCAGCTAGACCATTAAAGTAGTGTCAGTTAGGTTGCTGCCTAGTAGAAGTCTGGATAGAGTGTCTAGCTGAACGTAGCATTTTAGATACTCTATCGCCATCTGGGTTAAGATGCTTTCACCTTTTTTGGTCAATGTATATAGCCGCTTTCTAGCTTCTGTAAAGCTCGTTATGTAACCTTGTTCTTCTAATATGCTTAAGGTAGGGTATACTGTTCCTGGGCTTAGCAGTATTTGGAATCTATCGTAGATATAGGTTATCACATCATAGCCTGAGATCGGCTTCATTTTGATTAGACCTAAGATTATGAAGTCAAGGAAGCTCCTTACACATCTATATCTTATCTCTCTACTTACGTTGATATTTAAATCTGGCACCAAGATCAGATACCTCCTATCTTTATATTTTTACTGTTGCTAACCATTTTTACCCCGCTAATTATACTAATTAGTAGTATATTAACTTTACTAAAATATCTGAATAACAGTAAATAAGGAAGCGTTATAAGTAGCTTAACCTATAGGAAGATAGAAAGGAAGTGTTAAGGACAGGGTTTGCTCCGGTCGATGTCTCATTTGCCGGGCCTTTAGAGGGAAGGTTAAATCTCTTGCTTTCCGACAAACCTTTCACTAAAGCATATTTTTTAGCTAGGTTGGTCAAAGCGGCACTTGAGGACGAGTGCATCGTGAACTACTTTGATCTCGACACCTTCTTTACAGTATACAGAAGACTCAACTTGCTTAACATACCTAAATCTGAAAACCTCTATATTTACAGCCCAGAAAAAGACACAATAAATCAGCATATCTCTACCGTCTGCTCAACCCTCACTAAAAGGCCGCAGCTCATAATCTTGGATTCTATACCGGCTTTCTACTACATGCTTGCCACCACGACCAAGCTTTCTGAAGTAAACTGGAGAATAGGACTATACCTAGCCCTGCTACTACAGCACATTAGAGCCAACAGGGGGGCTGTCTTAGCTGCAAGCCTACTTAGATCAAGGAGGGTCGGAGAAGATGTGTGGGTACCTTCATACCCCGGGGGTATGTTGACAAAGATAAGAAGCTCAGTAATTTATGAAATTAGGGAGAAAGATAATCATATGTTGGAGTTAAAAGTCTTGAAGCATGAGAAAAAAGATGTCGAAGAGAGAAGATGGTCTTTACCTTTCACCTTCTAACGCGTATAGCTTTTAGCAGATGCTTTATAGCTAAGACTCTATCAATTAAGGGTGAGGCTACACTCCCAGTTATCTCTCTGTTTTAGCTGTAATTTATCAAGAAAAGTTTATACAAATAAGTGAGTCAAAGGTCTCGTGAAAAGCGAGGTGAAGTTATTAGTTGGAAGCTGAAGAGGGTAAGCAGAAAGAGGAAAAAGATCAGAGAGTAAAAGAAGAGGAGGATCTTAAAGCGAGGATACTTCTCCTAGAGGAGAAGATTAGAGAATGTGAGAAAAGAGCTGAAAATTATCTAACTCAGCTCAAGTATCTTCAGGCTGACTTTGAAAATTATCGTAGAATGTTTGAAGCAGAGGTGAGTCGTAGGGTGATGGGTGTAAAAGAGGGGTTGATGCTCGCACTTATCACTATCAAAGAGGATCTGGAGCGGGCCATAGAAGCAGCTGCCGAGGACTCCCCTCTATTGGAAGGTGTGAAGATGGTTGCTGAAAACTTTAAGGCTGTGCTTGCAAAGGAGGGGTTAGAGGAGATAGAGGCGCTTGGAGCCAAATTTGACCCTAATCTGCACGAAGCCTTCAGTTATGTCAGCAAAGAAGACTGTGAAGATGGAATTATAACCGCAGTAATCAGAAAAGGTTATAAATTAGACGGTAAAGTTATAAGAGCGAGCTTAGTAGAAGTTAATAAAAGGCGAACAGAAGCGCAGAAAGGTTATAGTAATATAAACTGAGGAGAAGGGGGGTGGTGGTTATGGAAAAGATAATCGGGATAGACTTAGGTACCAGTAACTCAGCGGCTGCGGTGCTTATAGGTGGAAAACCAGTCATCATACCAGCCGCAGAAGGTACTACCATAGGTGGTAAAGCGTTTCCATCGGTCGTAGCCTTCACTAAAGATGGGCAGATTCTAGTAGGCGAGCCTGCTAGAAGGCAAGCGATAACCAACCCAGAGGGGACGGTCTTTAACATCAAAAGGAAGATGGGCACGGACTATAAGGTGAAGATATTCGGTAAAGAGTATACGCCTCAGCAGATCTCTGCCTTCATACTCCAAAAGATAAAGCGTGACGCAGAAGCTTTCTTAGGTGAGAAGATCGAAAAAGCGGTGATAACGGTACCAGCATACTTCAACGATAACCAGAGGCAAGCCACAAAAGACGCTGGTGAAATAGCGGGCTTACAAGTTGTTAGAATCATAAACGAGCCTACAGCCGCGGCATTAGCCTACGGTTTGAACAAAGAGGAGAAGAATCTCAAGATTATGGTCTTTGACCTTGGAGCCGGCACACTTGATGTTACCATCTTAGAATTCGGCGGCGGCGTCTTTGAGGTGAAAGCGACTAGCGGAGACACGCAGCTAGGCGGAACCGATATGGATGAAGTGCTCACCAAGTATCTCATCGAGCAGTTCAAAAAAGAGACGGGCATAGACATTTCCAACGACCGCATGGCTGTGCAAAGGGTTAAGGAGGCCGCTGAGAAGGCGAAGATCGAGCTCTCAACACTCCTCTCAACCGATATAAACATACCGTTCTTGGCAAGCGATGCGACCGGACCTAAGCATCTAACAGCGACTCTGACTAGAGCGAAGCTCGAGGAACTCGTTAGACCTATTGTAGAGCGGTGCAGAGGGCCGATGATGCAGGCGCTGGCTGATGCGAAGATGAAGCCTGAGGATATTGATAAGATAATACTTGTTGGTGGGCCTACGAGGATGCCTATCGTTAGGGAGTTTGTGAAGCAGGTTATGGGCAAGGAGCCTGAGCGTGGTATAGATCCGATGGAGGCTGTTGCGATAGGCGCTGCTATACAAGGAGCAATAATTGCTGGTGAAATAACCGATATAGTCCTTGTAGACGTAACCCCTCTCTCCCTTGGCGTTGAGACGCTAGGAGGCATATTTACAAAGATCATAGAGCGGAACACACCTATACCGTGTAGGCGCAGCCAGATCTTCACAACAGCAGCAGACTTCCAAACAACGGTAACCATTCATGTGCTGCAAGGCGAGCGGCCTATGGCTGCGGACAACATCTCGCTTGGTATGTTCCATCTTACCGGCATACCCCCGGCTCCAAGAGGCATCCCTCAAATAGAAGTTACATTTGACATCGATGTTAACGGCATCCTACACGTAACAGCGAAGGATCTAGCGACAGGCAAAGAGGTAAAGACCACAATAACTTCTGCAACAAAGCTCTCGAAGGAGGAGAAGGAGAGGCTCGTCAAAGAAGCGGAGAAGTATGCTGAGGAGGATAGAAAGAAGAAGGAGCTGGCTGAGGCTTTGAACGCCGCGGATTCTGTCCTATACACCGCTGAGAAGATGAAGGTTGAGCTGGCATCTAAGATGACTCAGGAGCAGATGTCTAAACTGGATCAAGCGATCAAGGATCTCAAGGAAGCTATGCAGAGTAAGGACATACAGAAGATCAAGAGTAAGACCGATGAGCTCTCGAAGGTTCTGCAGGAGATCGGCACCTACGTCTACCAGCAGACAGCTCAGCAAAGATTCACTCAAACGTCAAAGCCTGAAGGAGATAAGAAAGTGGTTGACGCAGACTACAAGGTGGTTGATGAGGAGAAGCGTTGAGCCTAATTGAGCAGCAGCACTAAGAAAAAGGACTACTACGAAATACTTGGAGTACCTAGGAACGCTACAAAGGAGCAGATAAAGGAAGCGTACCGAAGGCTTGTAATGCAGTATCACCCCGATAGAAACAAGTCCCCTGAAGCAGAGGAGAAGTTCAAAGAGATATCTGAAGCCTACGCGGTTCTATCTGATGATGAGAAGAGGGCGCAGTATGATCAGTTCGGCCACGCTGGTATAGATGGAAGATACACGGCTGAGGATATATTCAGAGGCGCTGACTTCGAGACGATATTCAGAGACCTAGGCTTCGGCTTCGACTTCGATGATCTCTTTTCAAGATTTTTTGGAGGGAGGCGTGTATATGAGGAGGCTAGAGGTAGAGATATCTCAATGACCTTAACCATAACACTTGAAGAAGCCGCGTCAGGGACTACAAAAGAGATCCAAGTGCCTAGAACAGAGCGGTGTAAAGCTTGCAACGGCAGCGGCGCAAGACGAGGGACTTCACCAACCATTTGTTCACGTTGCCACGGAAGGGGTCATGTACAATACGTACGAAGAATGGGGATTGCGCAGATAATTACAACTACAACTTGTGACGCTTGTGGTGGACGTGGTTCTATTATCGAAAACCCTTGCCCGGAGTGTATGGGTACTGGTTTGGTTGAGGTTTACCGAAAGATAAAGGTGGATGTGCCGGCAGGCGTAGATGAAGGCTTCACGCTCAGACTTAGAGGCGAGGGTGATGTGCACCCGCAGACCAAGAAGCCCGGGGATCTCTATTTAACGATCTCTATAGCGCCTCATAAATATTTTAGGAGGGAGGGAGACGATTTGATCTTTGAAACCTACATAAGCTTTCCTCAAGCCGCATTAGGGACTGAAATAGCCGTGCCGACATTAGATGGGCATACGTGGCTCAAGATACCCCCGGGTACTCAGAGCGGTACCATCTTTAGATTGAGAGGGAAAGGTATGCCTAGGCTTAATAAGTATGGTAGAGGCGACCTTCTAGTCAAAGTTAACGTTAAGGTTCCGACAAAGCTTAGTGAGAGGCAGAAGGCGCTTCTAAGAGAATTTGAGAAGGAGCTCGAATAATATTCTTATAGATTAGACAGTGTTTCTCAAGACGCTTTTTCTGTAACTCACACCTCTGACTGCGAATCATTAATCTGTTCTTCTGATTTTTGTTTAAATCGCCTCTTTAATATGGATAAAGTGGCTTCTACTGCCTCGATCCCCTCTTTTGTTAAGGGTAGCTTTAGATGAATCTCACCAGCTGTAAATTCGATGTATTCGCTTGACCTTTCTTCCACCGTCTTTTGCTGCTGCGTGCGAGTTTCCTCCTTCGCAATCGGTTTAGAGATTAGTGGGAGTAGATCGTCTTGGTAGGCTCGTCTGATCCACCCTTCTTTCTCTCTGGCCTCATCTAGGGTTGCGCCAGTTATCTTCGCTAGCTCCTCGGCGAAGCCCTGTTTTGGTAGAGTCGTGCCGAACCTTAGGTAGAGTTCTTTCCAAAGAGGTATGTTTGTAACCGCTCTCCCTAAGGCTTTCTCTTCTTCTTCTCTGTTTTTTGGATAAGCCAAGGACGCTCCTAATTCGCTGATGTGAATCTTGCCCCTCCCGTCTATCAGCCCGTAGGCTCTGAGTGCAGTAAGCTTTAGCAAGAAGGCTCCGCTTTTGGCTGAGGTGTGGTTAAGCGCATTAGCAACCTCATTTAGATCGCTAACCTCCTTGTCTTGAAATCTATTATAGAGTCTTCTCACTGCATCGATGAGGGTAGGGTAGAGCCGGATAGGAGGCACGGTATATCTTCCGATGCGCAAGTTTCTTAGATCCTCTTAATTAAGGAAGGAGGTCTCTAAATATTAACGTTACTTCTATGTAGTATGTGCTTTGGGCTGGCTGCCTTGATGAGCGGCTTGAGAGTGTGGGTTATAGAGGTACTTCTAAGATGTTGAGTTTAGGGTCGTTGAGTAGAGATTCGAGCCTACTCTTCTCTATGCCACTTAGACCCGAGCCTTTGTCATCTAAGAGCTTCTTCCCTTTGTAGGCTGTAGCGATGAAGGTTCTTACGACGCCGATTAGTTTAGTAAGTGGCTCTATCTTACCTGCCTGGAGATATATTGTGAGGTCGTCGATGAATAGTGTGTCTGGAGGGTTTGAGGCTAGGCTTATTAAGAGAGGCTCGACAGAGGAGGCGTTTTTAGCCGCCATATCTAAGACTTCTTCTCTACTTCTGCCTTGAAGCCTCGGTGCGTAGACCGTAGTGGGTCTAAGATAGTTTACTTGATGTAGTTTTTTAGAGTATGTTTTGACCGAAGCACCTATAGTTTCGGAGCCTATATGCACCTCAGGAGCAAGATCTAAAACGACTACTTTCAGATCTGAGTCTGAAGCGGCTTCGTCGATGAGAGAAGCGAGCAGCCTAGTCTTACCGACCCCCACTTCACCGGTTAGGATGACCCTTTTGCCGATGAGATCTTTAAACAGTAATCTTCGCAAGCACACCCCGCTTCTTTAAAGCGACAAGCACAATAAAACCTAAAACTGCACCAGGTATGCTGCTGGCCCAGAAGGCGGCTAAGAAGAGCTGCCATTGAGCGGTCAAACCCAGCCAAGCCCAAGCGGCTGCTGGCATAGGGGGTGCGTGTATGAGCGGTGCGACGATGAGAGCGCTTATTAAAGCGCCGATTCCTGTTCCGATGGGTTCGGTTAAGGAGGGCCAGATGCTTTTATGCACGTATCTGTGGACTATTCCTACGACTAGTGCTCCTGGTATGCCTCCGGGGAGGGCGAAGATGGTTCCTGTGCCTATTGAGATTCTCAGCAGCCCTGTGGCTAACGCTGCTGCAGCAGCATACCAAGGTCCTAGGGTTACGCCTAGAATTCCGTTTATCATGTGTTGAAAGGGGAAGACCTTTGTTGGGCCTACTGGTATGCTTCCTGGGTATATTGAGAGGGCTACGCCTAAGGCTATGAAGATGGCGAGTAAGGCTATCTTCTTCGCCCTTGCTTCTCTTGGGGCGGTTTTTTGCTGTGTAGAGTTTTGGCTACTCTGGATCACAAGACGAGCTTCATGCTCTTTTTTTATAAGTTTGTATATAATAGGGTTATAACTTAGCATTCAGAGCCGCCACAGAACCTTGTTACGTATTTTACGGCTAGGTCGGCGGCTTGAAGAAGCTTATCTTTGCTGATTCTTGGTACGCCACATGCGAGTAGAGCAACGTTGCGTGTCTGTTCGGTTACTTTTGATCTTTCGGCGTCTCTGTAGGGGTAGACGGCTATTAGGTTGCTGGAGTCTTCTAAGACGATTTCTCCCCCTTGTAGTGTGATGGGTTCTTTCATCCCTATTCCAAGGAAGGTTTCTCCTTTCTTCGCCGTTCGCATAATCACTTCTTTGCTCTGTATTTTGTCTTCATCAAAGGCTGCTAGGGCTACTTCGCTGAGTATGGATGCTAGGTTGTATGCGTCTACAAGTGTGTTGATGGTTGGGAGTGGTTTCCCAGCTAGGATCCTTCGGATAAGTGCTTCTGAGGCTGGCCTATTCTTGGTTGGGTCTACGCCTATGCGCCAGAAGAAGTCTCTATACGCTCTAAGTG
>CAYQXI010000123.1:0-4966 GCA_964421575.1 uncultured Nitrosopumilales archaeon | reverse complement strand
GCCACGGTAGGCATCTGGAGCCAGATATCAAATCAAAGTACGGTTTCCGCAGTATAGGCGATTATTTGGCCGAGGGTTACAGGAGGGGCGAAGACGGTAGCCTCTACCCATATAAGATTGCTTTAGAGCGCGGTCTGTTAGATGGCGTTGAATACTATCTGTTCTGCGGAGCTGATTCGGAAACCAGCCAATGGCTAGATAGCCCGGTCATCTATAACGATGCGATCACGTTTGAGAAGATGTCTCTTTTCGCCAGAGGTCTTAGAGCATACATAGACCACCTCTGTGTAACCGGTGCTATTGACGAGCTCCCCCACGTACTTCATCTACACGATTGGCACACCGTCCCAGCTGGCATCTCAGCCAAGCAAGATCTGGAGGAGAGGAGATACTTCTGCCCTACGATCTTTACCATACACTTGCTGACTATGCGGCGTAGCAGCTGGAGATATATGAGTGAAGAGTGGTGTCAGATTAAGGATGAAGCACACTTCATTTGGCTCAACGGTAAACACCACTTTAAAGGCGGATACAGAGAAGTCTGGGATCTTCTAGCAGAGGGGTACTTTGAGAAGTTTGGAGCTTATGAAGCAGATCTTCTCACCACCGTCAGCTACTCCTACCTCGAAGACATCTTATCGTTCGTAGGCGAAGGAGTGAGAGGGAAGACTGGGGTGATCTACAACGGCTGCGACTGGGAGTATAATGCGCTGTTGGATAATGTGGTCAGAACCTTTGGGGAGAAGATTAGGTCTGAGTTGGGCGTAAATGAGTTAAAAAGATGGGATATGAGAAGATTCCTATTAACCAAAGCTTTAGCTGAGGATAAACCTTTAATTAGAAATGAGGAGTTAAGAAGATTAATTCACGGTCTTAGTAGCGTAGGTGCGTTACAAGAAGAAGGAGCGGTCAAACCGTTTAAAGAAGACGGTCCTCTAGTGCTGATGACTGGGAGACTTGATTGGCAGAAAGGCGTTGATATTCTGTTGAGATCTGTCCCAGCTGTATTACGCAGAATACCAGACGTGAGGTTTCTTCTACTTCTTATACCAATTTACCAAACAGACTTGATACATAAGGTGGTTTCTGAGGTAGCTAACTACCCAGATAATGTGCGATTGATCTTCGGAGAGAGCAGAGTATTCCACTTGAGTCATCTTTCTGCCGATGTGTATGCTATGCCTTCACGTTGGGAGCCCTTCGGTATAGCTGCCCTTGAGGCTATGGTCTGCGGAGCACCGGTAGTGGGCGCTGGTGTAGGTGGGATAAGAGAAACGGTATTGGATATACGTGAGCATCGTGAGAAGGCTACGGGTATGCTCATACCACCAGAATCACCTGAAGCACTAGCCGAAGGTCTCACTAACCTCCTTCTAATTATGAGGATAGATGAACTTGCGTCCAAAGGGTCAAATGATGAAGCAAAGCGGTGCAGCGACTTGATAACAGATCCGCAGATCAGCAAGATGGTCTCAAGCAACCTAAGGTTAGGCTCACTTATACGAAGCAACTGCATAAGAAGAGTTACCAACTACTTCCGCTGGAGCAACGCTGCTGAGATGGCAGAACGCTGCTACGATGAAGCTAGGAAGATGGCTGAGTACAGAGCGTGGGCGTGCTTCCAATAGGCTCTAAAGCTGCACAAGCTTTATTGGAATATACTTGAGCGTCAGATACATGAGTAGATGGTCTCTAACTTGGCGTGTGATGAGGAAGTTCTTACGCACATGCTCAATACCAGCCCTACCCATCTCCTTAGCCCTCTTAGGGTTCTTGAGGAGAAAGCGCACCCTCGCCGCAGCCTCCTCTATACTATTAACTAAGAAGCCGTTTACGCCATCAATTATCTGAAGAGGTATCCCTCCAGTATTGCCCCCAACTACTGGTGTGCCCTTCCAGAGGGCTTCGCTAACCGTTAGAGCAAACCCCTCTTTCAGAGACTTCTGCAGCACCACCTGTGATCCTCTTT
The DNA here is from genome assembly GCA_964421575.1 of uncultured Nitrosopumilales archaeon. Lineage (GTDB taxonomy): Archaea > Thermoproteota > Nitrososphaeria > Nitrososphaerales > JAAOZN01 > JAAOZN01. The sequence continues at coordinate 2,997 of CAYQXI010000123.1, read as the reverse complement.
GCATAGCGTTGATATCTACATCCGCTTGCGGTGGAAGGAGTATTATGTGCACATCCTTATCCTCACCAGCTTGCTGCACCACAGATCTATAGACCTCCTCCCCTTCGGGGTCGTCTGCTGCAAGTCCTCCAGCGAGTATAAGTTGGCAATCGATGCGCTCACTGGCTAAGCGCGTTATGTCGAAGAGGTCACCACCCATAAGAAACCTTCTAAACTCTACTACCCCCTCTGGGTATTTTAGTTGCTGATAGACCTTAACTACGCCCTCTGGGTCCTTAAGTTTATCGAATCTCCCGATCTGCGATATGATTGGTCTCCTTAGATCAAGCCCGTGCTTGCTAAGAATCTTTTCAACTTCCTCTTGCTTCATCTCCCTATTCTTTGGGCTTAGGGGGTCTATTGAGGGCGGTACTATAAACTGTCTTATCAGCAGATCCTTTTTCGCAAACTTATCCGTATGGAAGACAGCAGCATCATATTGTGTGATGAATCTTTTGAGGAAATCCCAGACATAAGGGTCTGGTGTCGAGACATCGATGTGGCAACGCCAGATCCATCGACCTTTACGCTTAGGGAAGTATTTGAGTAGAGCGGCTGGTTGAGGGTCGTGGATGACCACAAAGTCAGCGTCATTAAGCACAGCCATCTCCTCTGCATTTTGCTCATTCACCTTCAGGTAATGCTCAAACTTATCTTGGCTGATTGCTGTAGGTGCCCCGTGGAGCGCGTTGTGAAAATCTTTGGTGATTCTGAAGAATTTCTCGTCACCTCGTATGACCAACCATTCAGCATCCAACCCACAGTCTCTAAGTAGGGGGACGAGCTTTTCAAGGATCTCAGCAACACCACCGCCAACTCTTGTGGAGTTTACGTGTATTACCTTAGCACCACCTAGCTTCTCACCTAACTCTCTTATTTCATCTAACGTCTTTTGTCCAACGATACTACTGTAATCACTTAAGTGGGGCATCGTCTGAAGATATAACCTCCGCGGTAATTAGGTTTTCCAAGCAACTTTCTTACTAAAACCTCTTTTGAAGAAGCTTCTTGATCTCAGACAAAACGCGTTCAGCGTCTTCTGGGAGTAGATGAATCTCATAGAGCCTTTCCCCGCCGTGATACCGTGCTTTAATGACGAGCTTATAGGAGTGCTCACCATCGGGCGCTGATGGCACGGCTTGAAGGTAGACATCATTTATGTCTTGGATCCAGATTGTGGGGTAATCAACCCATCGAAGAAGGCTCTCCACAGCCTCTCTTAATAGCGGGTCTTTGCTGACAAAGCTTCTTAACTCTTGAATCGTTGCGTCATTCAAGCTTAGACGTAAATATTCAGGCGTCAGCTTGATCACTTTGCCAAAGGCTTCGATAACACTCAAGCCGCACTTTTTTCTACAATCTAATTTATAAGTCTGATGCACAAAAGCTTGAAAGCAAGGTATGGCTGAGGGTTCGGAAGCGGGTAGAGCGCATCAGAAGTTGTTTACCGCACTTCGCCGACTACTTGCCTCCTCTCTGCTTCTAGTGATAATTTTAATTGCGGGGTATGCGCTTGCGCCCCTAATAGGGCTTCTTTCAACGATAACTATACCACTATATGGTCTACAGCTCTCCACCATCATCTTCCTAATAATAGCAGCCCTCTTCATCTACTCTCTAATAGATTTCGTTAAAGCTTTTCTGAGGTTTCTCCACCTTCCGCAGATAATCCTTGATCACTTTTCCGCTATAATCCCCAAGAACTTCGATGCTGCCACAAGGTTCTTCCTAAACCTCACAGCGCTCATACTGATCCTAATATCGTATTGGGTGTTCTCACCATTCCTCTATCTTATTCCAAAAATCGGTGAGCAGATTGCTGCTGTGATGCAGCTGGTAGTCGCTGCGGTTGTCGCCGTCTTCTTCTGGAATCTGGGTAGGATGGTTTACCGAAGCCTAGATCGACTACTGAGCAGAGCGGTGGAGGAACAGCCTAGTGCTAGAAGCGTAATTCAATTAAAAGCCAAGGTTCTTAAAACCTTCATCTACATTATACTGACCGTAGTGGTTTTGATAGTGGCATACGCGTTGCTTCCAGCGATATCACTTGGCGCAAACACGCAGATACCGGGCACCGCTCTTACTTTAGGCACATTATATTGGATCATCGCCCTCTCAATAGTAGTCTTATCGCTCTTCTCCCTACTTAGAAATCTGCTTGGGGTTTTCCGGGTCGGCTACGATTCTCTTTCAAAGATCATCCCTTTGGATGTTAGACGCTTTTCACGCATAAGAAGCGTTGCTGTAAACTTCCTACTTGTGACAGCTATCGTTATACTATTCTTCATCATCTCACCATACATCACAATAATCCCAGATATCGGCACCTATTTGGCTGCAGCTGGGCAAGTGATCGTCGGAGCCGTCTTGATTCTGTTCTTTTGGGATGTCGGACGAACGATATATGTTGAGTTAGAAGACGCCTTTAGAAAGATAGAAGAGGCGAAGTAGTTGCTGGAAAGATACGATGCCATAGTTGTTGGGGGTGGTGTTGCTGGCTCTGTCGCCGCCAGGTTCGCAGCACAAAGAGGTTTTAGAACCCTTTTGGTTGAGAGGTATAAGACACCTAGAATTAAACCGTGTTCTGGAATCCAATTCAAATACTTTGAGAAGCTTCTAGGAGCAAATATCCCTCTTGAGAAGCTCTGCAGCAACAGACTCTACAAAGTGGAGATGATCACACCCTCTGAGAAGGTTTTGAAAGGTAAGATGGAGATGCTGAACTTCTGGAGGGATATATTTGATAGCTGGCTTAATTCGCTCGCTTCTGATGCTGGCGCCGAATTCTATGATAATACCACTATGATCGATTTTAAAGGAGAAGGAAATGGTGTAACTGTTAAGCTGCTTAAGCAGAATACTGTGAAGGAAGTTAGAGCACGCTCCCTCATCGGCGCTGACGGTATGCTCTCAACGATCAGAAGAAGGCTACGCCCACAAGACTTTGAGAGAAGAGCT
>CAYQXI010000122.1:0-37369 GCA_964421575.1 uncultured Nitrosopumilales archaeon | reverse complement strand
CGCCCTAGAGAATAGATAATGCCCCATACTTCCTGTAAGTGTTCCATCGTAGTACTGGAGGGCAACCTCCAGATCTTCAGGGGCTATACCGAAAAGAGTTAGGGAGAGAGTGTCGATGGTTGTGAGGGTGATGGGTCTTATTAAATACCGTGACTCAGGATAGTGCATATATCTGGCTCCTACATTTTCTTTATCAAAACCCGACATCTCCAACGTTATCCTAAACTTGTTTAACTGATCCTCGAGGAGAGTCCTTAGAGGGAATGCGATAATGCATTTTAACCCTTCTTTCAAAGCTCTAAGCGCGATTGTCTGAGATATTATAGATTTACCATAGCCAGTAGGCGCCTCAATAACCAAGATCTTCTCCTCCTCAGCCTTCTCCACCGCAAAGTTAAGGAAAGGCCTATTCTCCTTCTTTGGGAGAGCATTGAGGACATGCTCTAGATAATAAGAAAGATTTAATAAATTAGCCAACTTGCTTCCCACAATACAAAAATGGTGAAAATCTTTTCAATATCTTCTTGCAAGGAAACTTATGGTATTGATCTGCACTAGATTCTTCTTTAGGCATTTCTCTAGCTTGTACAAGCAGTGTAGCATAGCATAGCACATAATCTTGCATAGCGTTATACCAATCCCTTTCAGCCAAGATGAGCCATTTACAGGACATAAGAAATGTCTTTCAACACGTGTGCATACCTCTCTGCTCTTTTCTGTGTTCTAGCATCTTCTCCGAGGATTCTATGAGCCTCTTCCAGAGATCTCATAAATCTGAAAAGGCCGGGTATTTCTGCTAAAGTCACAAATCTGTAAAGGTCTAAAACACCTCTGAGAACGAAATCTGCCTCTCTGTATTTATTTGCTGTATTGAAAGAGCGTAACGCCTCCATTATAACTCCATCGGGAGAGAGCGCTTGCTGTAGTTTCTCACACAACGCATCCGCTTTAATCCCTTGCTTAGAAAGAATATAGTGGAACATTGGTTCTTTGTAGACTGAAAGAGGTACTGTTTCATAGATCTTGTAAGTCATTCCTTCAGGCGATATTCTAAACAAATTGAGACTTACTTTATCTAAATTCTTGCTTTTAAGTTCCGAGATAATTTTAGCATTAAGCATTACCTCAAGAACCAACACCTCACTAATAACTGAACTTTTCAGAACTTTCGAAAGTAGTTCTCTCAACTCCTCTTTTATCATATAAATACTAATTAGTCTGCCTCGATCACCTGCAGCGAATAATCTAATGATTTCATCTGGTGAGAGGAAGAGGAAATAATGGTGAATATTTTCTAATGTTCTGATTGTTATAATGTGTGATGAATACACTCCAAGTAAGCCTATTAAGATAACTATAGGAGAGGCTCTAAGCCCTAATTGTTGAGAGGTAGTATTCATCTCTAGCGTTGAAAACCCGGTATATCTGTCAACTTTGAATAGCTGAGGAGCAGCTAAATTGCATCTCTCCGGAATATCTAAAAAGACATTTCTGCCTCTCATCTCTGCTTGAATCGTTATCATATCTCCATTAATCGATATGTTCTCACAAAATTCTTTTAAGAGCTTCAACATCTCTCTGTAAGTCTTTTTAGAGGGTCTTTCCTTAATTTTTAAGCTTTCAAAAAATTTCTCTATTTTATCATTTCCTGTTAGCACAATTGAGATTTCTTCTACTCGCTCATCGCTCATAGTTTGGTAGGCTCTGCATAGGAAGTCATCGGGTAACCTCGCTTCGTTAAGATTAAAAGATGACTGAGGAACATAATTTAAAATGTACAGCACACCATCATAAATTAGTTGGCTAAGAAAAGTAGAATCTAGGGGCATCTTTAACTTCACTATCATCCTCTCCACCCTACCACAGTTTCCTCATCAACTCTATAAAATGCGGCTGGGTCACTTACCTCAATTAGGTACTCGGGTTCGCTAGATCTCGTTATCAATATGGGTATTAAGAATGGTATTAGATTTTCTTTTTTCAGGTAAGTGAGAATAGGGTTAGCCTTATCCGAATAGAGTAGATCCTTAGGCCTCGTATACACTTCATAAAACCACCTTCCTTGAAGCTCTGCACAAGGTTTTACACCATTTGTTAGTGGAAAGCTACATTTAGAAGTTGTTCTTCCTTCCTCAACCTCTACACCATCTTTTCTTCTTACGTCTATAACCGACACTACACTTTCTTTTGAGCCTAGTCGATGAATCCTCCAAAAAGAGTCTTGATCAAGTTCCACGCTTCTTTCTCCGAATTCGACTTGGCATTTCTTAAAGACAAGGAAGAAGCGTATAAGGGGGGAGTTGTTGTCTAAGCTGACTAGGATCGTTTTCCCTCTGGCTGGTGAGTCGTATGAGCCAAATATATTTCTAGGATCTGGGTAATGGATGCCACCAGTTACCTTTACGGCTATTATTTTGTTTAAATCTTCGTATTTTTGTGGAACGCAGTTTAAGGGTCGCACGCCAAAGGCTAGAAGGTTTCTGCTTAAGGATGTTATAATTTCTCGCCCAGCAGACTCCCCTACCGCTAGCTTTCTGGCAATCGATTCCCCTAATGCTCCTAAAAATGTAGTGGGCGGAGGGTAGAAGAAAGAGGGTGATGTCTTCGATAAGCCAGCTATCCTACTCTGGAAACCCCAGACAAACTCCACATCTACTATGAACGCTAAGGCACCTGTCAGCTCACGCCAGCCCTCTTCTTCGCCTCATTCATCGCATCCATTATGACAGCCTCAAATCCAACTTCTTTTTTGTATGTGAATAGCTGTGTGTTGTAGTTAACTTTCTTCAACTTTTCCTCTGCCTTCTCAACATAATTTTTAGAGAATGGGCTTGGAACTGTCCATATATCATCACTTACCGCTACAACAGCGGACTCCCATTCGATCACGGGGAGAAACCTTGTCCTTTTCGCTCCGAACAACATTTCTATCATAAACTTTGATAGAGCATCGAAGACAACCCCTATTCTCTTTTTTCTCTCCTCTTCAGTTACGACCATCTTTCCAGCATTTTCCATCGAGAAAGTTGCTTTTCCCAGATATTTAGTATCAATATCTAAACTAAAAGTGTAAGCAGCTGAGGAAAGCTCGACATAGTAAATCATCTGACCACCCGCTCTTCCACCCTTCTCTACAAATGGGGTGCCTAGTGCATATCTTGTGTGGAGCTGTGGTTCTATTACAGTATTCTCCAGTGACTCTTTAGTCGGTATCATATAGCCAACATAGAAGTTTGAGGTTCTTTTCACATTTATTCCTCCGCCAGCTGGTGCGTAAAGGAAACCCCCAACGTCTTCTACCACGCATTTTTCTATCACGGTACTTTCTAATTCCTTAACGTCTTTAGGTGGATCTATTCCTTTGAAAGATTCCTTGAATACTGCTTCATTCGTGCTTTTCAAGAAATAACCCCTGCTGCATAAGTCACATACATTGAGACCTTTCTTTATGGCTTCTTCTGTGACTACTTGCTGGTATCCATGGGCTATCGACTCTCCGCTTACTGCCGGAACAAAGTAGGTCGCATAGGTTTCCGGCATTACTACAGGGACCCTTCTGTGTTTTACGTAGTTTCCAACGCTCTCAGTCATATTCAGGGCTTCAACGTTTATCACAACCCTTCCTCTAACAGAGACGAACGGATCTACCATACTCGAACACCTCTACGCCGTAAGTCTGGAGGCTGTAGAAAGGGCCTTTGCTGTAATGAGAGAAACGACTTCCCTTAAATCTTTTAGACCAGTTACCTTTGCGATGTCTTCTATCTCCTTTTCAACGAATTCCATCTTTATATCCCCCGCTTCGGCAAAGGCTTTAGGATTATCCCATTGTGTTTTATTTCTAAGAGAGTGGAAGTCCCTCAACGCTTCCCTCAGATAGTATAGCACAAGATCCTTTGATGGTGCATATCCAAGTTTGTCGACATACGTGTAGCTTCCGTTTTCTGCTACTAATACAGCAAGAAGCTTAGCTAAACTATCCTTCATAACACCCACTCCATACTTAATGAAAATTAACATCTCCGCAAATAAAAATCTTTCCATTTTTAATCGTTTTTAAGACATCTAGACACTATACTTGGATTTGGTTCAGCATACGTATAATAGTTTATTAATGTGCTTGTAAGTTTTGTAAAGGTGAGTGAATAGCCCTCTAGAGTTAGGGGGTTTGAACTACAATCCTAAGGTAGCTAGGTATTTTAAGACTCTTGGCTGTATTAAAACCTACTGAGATAATAGTGCCAACCCCTCCGCCTGTGATTAGGATGCGATTCAGAAACCTCTTTGAGGTAGTTAAATAGGTCCACTCAAAAGTGCAGAGATGTTATTAGAAGCCGCATCCTACACTAAATATCTTAGAGTGACAGGAAAAACCTAAGATGAAAAGTTTATCATTGTGCCAGCGCTTCCTAACTTCTGGAAGCATGCCTGTGGAGCGCTACACCTTCACCATTTATTCAGATGAACCTATCGAGTTTCAGAGCTACTCCGGCTTCGCGGTAAGAGGCTTATTCTTCGACCTTGTCAAAAGAATTTCTAAGGATAAGGCTGAGGAGCTTCACGTGAGGAAGAGGTTGGCACCCTACTCTACGACGCCGATAGAGATCTTGGGCTCAGAGTGGGAGGTGGTTTATAGGAGGATGCCTCGTGGCGCTGCTAGGTTCAGTATAACGCTGCTCGACACCGACCTATCTAACATAATCAAAGACCTTCTACTCACAGGCGAGGTCAAGAGCCTTACACTTAAAGGTAGAGAGTGCAGGCTCGCTTCGATAGAGTATACGCAGCTCGACGCTGCGAAGCTTGTTGAGGAAGGAAGAGCTGTAGAGAAGATCGCGGTTAGGTTCAGAAGCCCGACCTACTTTAGAAGAACACCGGTGGATGTCCAGAGGCTATTCCCATCGGCTAAGAAGGTTAAGGCGCCGACACCAGACCTATATAGGTCGCATCCGCTACCAGACCCGGTTCTTCTCTTCAGAAGCCTCCTAAGGCTTTGGCGAGCCTTCTCCGGAGCATCTACAAAGATACCAGCAAACGACTTTAAAGAGTGGGTTGAGTTGGGTGGTGTGGCGTTATCAGGCTACCCCGATTCGATCAGAACCATCAGAGTGTATGAGCATCCTACAACCAACAAGTGGGTTGTTGGTTTTGTTGGCGAGGTGCACTTCAGCTTACCTAAAGACCTCTACTCCGAAAAGTACGCTAAGGTAGTTGACGCCCTGCTTAAGTTTGGTGAATACACGAATGTTGGCGGCGGTAGAAGTGCGGGCTTAGGTGTAATAAGGTACCTAGACGCTGGTAGCGGATAGCAGATTTAACTATCCGTTGCACTACCAGTTATATACCTACTACAATTATGTGTGGTTTTTCCAAGTTTCTTTGGACTGAGACGGTGACGCCGTATACTTCTTTTATATTTTGTTCTGTTAACACAGAATCAATATCACCGGCGGCATAGATTCTACCTTCCTTCATCATTATGAGTTTATCACAATATTTAGCTGCGATATTGAGGTCGTGAAGGACTGTGACGGCGGCTAACCCATTTTCTTTAATAAGCGTCTTAATAAGATCCATGACTTCGATCTGATGTTTGAGGTCGAGGTTGCTCGTGGGTTCATCGAGTAAAAGAATCTTTGCCTCCTGAGCTAAGGCTCTTGCGATTAGAACTCTCTGCTTCTCTCCTCCGCTTAGCTCGCTGATTTTTCTCATTGCTAGGTGCTCGATTCCGAGCATTTTGAGGATTTGCCACACTTTTTCGATATCTTTCTCGCTGCACCACCATGCTACATACGGTCTACGACCCATTAAGACTATTTCGAAGACCGTTAGTGTGGTATCGTGGTTAGAATTCTGTGGTACATACCCGAATATTTTTGCGATTTCTGTTCTTTTCAATGAACTGATCTTTTTGTCGTTGAGCAGAATCTCTCCTTGTTTGGGCTTGAGTATTGTGTTTATACACTTTAGTAAGGTTGTTTTTCCAGAACCGTTCGGTCCAACGATCCCAAGAATCTCGGAATGCTCTAGCTTAAAGGATACTCCTTTTAGTACCTCGACACTATCGTAACTAAATCTTACGGAATCTACGATTAGTTGCATAGCTGCCTCCTTTAGGGAAATCTTAAATAATAGATAAGTATTACTGTTTGTCGCGAAAGTATTAACGGTGGTTGATATGGCGAGAAGCGTGATCATCTCAGCTGCCCTTCTTTGTATCGCTGCTATCTTGTTCGGCCTAACTATGGTACAAACACAAATGAACGTCACAACGACGGGTAGAGAGGTGACGACAGTTACCATTAGCAAAACTGTAACCGTAACTGTTTCTCAACCGACAACAATTACAACAACAGTAACCCAGCCAACTACCATAATCCAAATAACAACATTAACAACGACAGTAACTCAGCAGATTACGCAAGAAATACTTAATCCAAGGTTTACCCTGCAAGGGTTTACCCTAGAGGTGTATGGTAACGCAAACTTGGATGAACTTGTCGATGAGAGGGACGTGGCATATCTACAGCGGATTATTAAGGGGGAGGTAAACGCAACAGAGTTTGCTGATGCTAATAAAGACGGGAAGATCGACGAGAAAGACATAGAGCAGGTGCGCTCTATTATCGACGGTACTGCCTCCTTCATCTGGATCTTGGACGGAAACGGTGAGCCTCTTAATGTTAGACTGCCGGTTAAGAGGATCGGTGTTGAATACTTGAGTAATGTTGAGCTGATGCGAATCTTACGTGCTCAAGATAGGGTTGTCGCGGTAGATTTTGCGCCGTATCAGCTTCGGCACTTTTACTTCCCGGAGCGAGCGGATAAGATCGTAAACCTTGGGAATATGTACAAACCAGACTATGAATTTGTTCTTAGTTTGAACCTCGATACACTCTTCACCTTCTCCCCTGACGTTGCTGAGAAGAAGGCCAAGTTACCCGGCGTTAATGTAGTCTTTCTAGGGCTCTATTGGCCCGATGTAGTGGAGCCAGCAAAATCTCGCTTTATCCAAGGCGTCCTGAAAGCTGGGTACATTCTCGGTGAGGTTGATAGAGCAATAGATTACATTAATTGGCTACTATCTATAATGGATTACATAAAAACTAGGACCGAAACTATCCCAGAAGAAGGGAAACCGACTGTTTTGATGACCGGGATGGTAGGCTATCTGGTAGATCCTTTGCAGAAGACGATGCGAACCTACGCGCTTATCGATCCTCTCTCACAGATGTGCATCTTGGCAGGGGGTAGACCGATCGCGAGCGATCTTCCAAGTTGGTTGGGAACAAGCTATTTCATCACGGTTGATCCCGAATGGGTGCTTCAAAAGAACCCTGAGTATATCTTTGTCCACGCGGTTCGATATACTTACGGTGGTGTGACTCAACTTCCGGCGTACGGGTATGATGTGGATGACATCAGCAGTCTAAAAGCAACTTGGGATGACATAATTTCCCGCCCACTATTATCACAGATAACAGCTGTTAAGAATAGAAACGTGTACATAATTGCAGGAGACTTCAGAAACAATGCTATGGGAAGTCTGTTAGGCGCAGTATATCTCGCGAAGATTCTTCAGCCAGAGCTATTCAAGGATCTGAACCCTGAAACTATTCACCAAGTGTATATTTCTAAGTGGCTTGGGTTGAGCTACGATCTCAATCAGAATGGAACCTTCCTCTATCCTCCCTTAATCATTGATGGTGAAGTAATCGGGGCACCGCAATCATATCGTGGTTAACCGTGCCTTCATTACCCCTATTTTGTTTAAGCTGTTATGCTTGAGGGCGAATTGGATGTTTAACTGGAATGATATATGGAAATGGCGGATGCTAGTTTTACGTAGGGCTGAGATTTTAAAGACTGAATACTGGGACAGTATACCTTTTAAGAATGAAAACCAGTCAATCTCTTCACTGACCGATAAGCAGCTAGAAATGATTCAAGTGCATCCTGAAGATACGCTGCTTGAGATAGGTCCGGGATACGGGAGGCTAACAATTCCGCTTGCAAAGGTTGTTAAGAGAGTAACTGTGGTAGAGCCCTCTAAGAATATGCTGTCACTTTTACGGGAGAATGCGGAGCGTAATAGTGTGCATAACATTAGTTTTGTCAATAAGAGGTGGGAGGAAGTTGAGGTTGGGAAGGATGTTGGGCAGCACGATGTTGTCCTCGCTTCGTTTTCCCTTCTTGTGAGCGATTTAAGGGCAGCGCTTATGAAGATGGCTGCTTCCGCCAAGAGGGCTGTATACTTGTTTCTTGCTGCAGATGAATGGATGCCGGCAGAAATACAGAAGATACTCTATGGTGACACGCTTCCTATCACTATGAGCGACCACATTATAGCATACAACCTTCTATATAGTATGAACATAGTCGCAGAGGTTAGTCTCATAAACTATGAGGCAAAAAGCTCGTTTGAAAACTTGCAAGAGGCAGTAGATTACACCGTGAAGATCTACAACATCCCACCAAGCAAAGTTGATGAGTTAAAGGAATATTTAGGAAAAGTGCTGGTTGAGGACGCTGGGAGATACGTCTGTGCCCGTAATAGAAAAGTTGCTCTAATATGGTGGAGAAAAGAGAGTTGAAGCAGCCCGCTAACTTGCCAACCAATACAGTCAATAAGGGAAGAGAATATTACAGAAAAATAATCGGACGGAGAATATTATTTTTAGTAATATGCGTTATTGTGATATTCATTTTGGTGGGGCTCTCACTCTCTCTGGGCTCAGCCCAAATATCTTTCCTTGAGGCATATAGAGCGGTTCTTGCTAAGCTGTTCCCGGGATATTTTGAGGTGAGTGATCTCGCGGCTACTGTGGTGTGGCATCTAAGGCTGCCTAGAACGATAATGGCTGTGCTTGGTGGCGCTAGCTTCGCGATAGCGGGTTGTGTAATCATGGCTATTACTAGAAATCCGTTAGCAACACCATATACGCTAGGGGTGTCTGCTGGAGCGGGATTTGGGGCAGCTATCGCCATAATTCTTGGGAAGGGTCTCCTTGTTGGGCCTTTGCTGATTGTCGGAAACGCATTTGTTTTTTCGCTCTTTCCGGCTATAGTTGTGCTTCTTCTTTCAAAGCGGGTTGGTGTAACGCCGACTACTATGATATTGTCTGGGATAGCTATGAGTTACATCTTTAGCGCCGGTAACACACTTCTTCAATTCTTCGCCGAGGCTGAAGCTGTAAGAGCTACGATTTTCTGGCTTGTCGGCGATCTTTCGAGGGCAGAGTGGTGGCAGATTCCTTATGTCCTCTCTATCTTACTCATCTCCACGGTAGTCAGTATGCGTTTTGCGTGGGACCTAAATATTATGAAAACTGATGATGACACCGCAAAAGGTTTGGGTGTTGAAGTCGAAAAAGTCAGGAGGATATTGCTTGGAATAGCTTGCCTCTCCACAGCAACGATCGTAAGCTTCACAGGTGCCATAGGTTTTGTTTGCCTTCTTTCACCTCACATCTCTCGTGCTTTTGTAGGTGAGGATGAGCGGTATCTCATTCCAGCATCGGGGCTATTTGGAGCAGCTCTTCTCCTAGTCTCGGACATTATTGCAAGAAGGGCTGTGGCTCCGATCATGTTACCAGTCGGAGCTATAACAGCGCTTCTCGGAGGGCCGCTGCTTCTTTACTTACTCACAAAGACGCGTCCTTGAGAATCTCGACTCAAGTGATAGATGTCCTTTTACCACAGGCGGATTGGGAGGTAAGGGTGTAGGGGCAAAAACTTCAGGGTTATGGATAGAAGTAGGAGCTCTTTAAGAAGGGCTTCTGCAGGCTCAACGATCTTTTCAGCAGAGAGGCTTAGGGTTTACCATCGGCAAGAAAAAGAGGTTAGGTGTTGATCGCGTTAGACAGTTCATTCCCAGCTATTTTTTTGTCGAGTTTCTGGTAAGGTTAATCTATCTCTTTGTAGGTGGTTGTGCTGAGTCGGCTTGGATGGGCTTCAGATAGATTGGCAAGCGCTTCTTAAGGCGGTTGTTGCGCTTTTCGTTATCGTTGATCCTATAGGTAATGTCCCTATCTTCATAGCTTTAACGAGGAACCTAAGCCCAGCGCAGAGGAGCCGAACCTTCAGATCGGCGATCATCGTCTCCGCAGCCCTCCTTCTCGTCTTCGCCTTCGCAGGCCATCTTCTCCTAGCGCTCTTCGGCATATCCATACACAGCTTCAAGATTGCTGGTGGCCTTCTGCTACTCATAATAGCTATGAAGATCCTCATTACAGGGTCTTGGGAGGAGAAGGAAGTAACACCAGAGGGGGCTGGGGCCGTCCCTATGGCCTTTCCGCTGCTAGCCGGGCCGGGTGCTATCACCACAACGATAGTTCTGCTTCAGATCACCGGCATACTTGAAGTAATCTTAGCTGTGATTATCGTGATTCTGCTAACATCTATCGTGCTAATATCGATCGAGAGGATCTACCTCTTCCTAGGTGAGGCTGGTTCTGCTGTCGCGGCTAGGCTTATGGCTATCTTCATAGCGGCTATAGCCTTCCAGTTTATGATCGAGGGGCTGCGCTTCTACTTCACCTAGAATTCAGCGCTAACTCTCCGCCCAACTCTATCTGCATACTTTTCTAGGATGGGTGTAACCTCTCTTCGGAGGAATTCTAGGCAACGTTGAGGTGCGTCGCCTACTTGCTCCTTAAAGCTTGCTGAGCCCAGTATGTACTCTATTTCACTTCGCGATAGTTTGGACGCTATTTTATCGTCGCTTGCTAAGAGGTCTATAAGTGGGTTTTCTTCACCCTCTAAAACCGCTTTCCAAGCCTTGAATGAGTATGCTCTGATCAACTCGTGCATCTCTTGCCTACTTTCACCAGCCTTAACCAGTTTCATGAGAAGCCTCTCTGTTGCAGAGAAGGGGGCGAAGCGCCTAAGGTTTCTTTCAATTACCTTTTCATATATCTGAAGACCACTCATCACTTTGTCGTAGAGTATGAGTATCTCATCTACAGCCAAGAAGCTCTCTGGTATGATGACCCTTCTGTTCGCTGAATCGTCTAATGTTCGCTCGAGCAGCGTTGATGCAGCGTTGCTAAACGCTACTTGAGGTAGCACGGCTACGAAACGCGCTAAGGAGCAGATCCTCTCGCTTAAAACAGGGTTGCGCTTAAAGGGCATAGCAGATGAGCCGACTTGCCGCTCACCTATGGGCTCAGACCACTCGCCAAATACTGGTGACTGCATTAACCTAACATCAAAGGCAAACTTATGTGCACTCTGTGCAATAGAGGATAGGGTGGATAACACTAGGAGGTCGAGCTTTCTTGGGTATGTTTGGGTTGAGACGAAGTAGGCGTCTAACCCCAGCTTACTCAGAAAAGCAGATTCGAGCTCGCTCGGCTCACATATGCCTGAGAGCAGCTCTTTGAAGCTTGAGGATGTGCCTACGGAGCCTTTGAGCCCCTTCCCCTTAACCACCTTCTCCAGAAGGAACTCTACGTACCTTATATCGGTTACAAGGTCTTGTGCGTACTGCGCTAATCTGTAGCCTACTGTGGTCGGTTCGGCTGGCTGTAGGTGTGTCCAACCCATGCAAGGTAGATCGTAGTACTCCTTGATCTTTCTTGAGGCGGCGTCTAAGCAGTTTACCAGCCTAGTTAAGATTATGTCCAAAGCGGCTCTAATCTTCATTGCGTCAGCGTTATCTTCTATATCGGCTGAGGTTGCACCTAGGTGTATCTTACCCCCGCCTTTCTTGGCTTGTTCAGCGAAAACCTTTATCTCAGCCATTAGATCGTGTCTTATCTGCCGCTCTACCTCGTGCGCTCTCTTTATATCCACCTTTGAGGTGTCGGCGTAAGCTCTTATGTCCTCAAGCTCCTCTTGCGTCACAAGCCCCTTTTCAGCCTCTGCTTCAGCCAAGGCGAGCCAGATGCGTCTCCAAATAGCCCTCGTCGCTACTTCAGAGAAGAGCTGCCTCATTTCCCTGCTTCCGTAGCGCCAAGTGAATACAGATAGATAGGTGTCGTAGTCGAACATACCACTATACACCACAGCACAAGGAGATAAACCATCGCTACACATATACCTTTATTATACTGTAGCGGCTTTAGTGTACTGGGTTGAAGGCTGTAGTTTTAGCGGGTGGAGAGGGTACTAGGTTAAGACCCCTAACGCTAACACGCCCAAAGCCCATGCTTCCTTTAGGCCCGGCGCCTGTGATCGAGCATCTGATAAAACAGTTGGCTAAATGTGGTTTTGATGAGGTAATCTTAACCCTAGGTTACTTGAGTGAGCAGGTTAGAAGCTACTTAGGTGACGGTTCAAAACTTGGTGTAAAGATACATTATTCGGTCGAGCCTGAAGACCTCTTACTAGGCACAGCGGGTAGTGTGGAGCTGGTTAGCCATCTGCTCGATAAGCGCTTCCTAGTAATTCAAGGTGATACATATACTGAGATAGATCTCTCTGAAGCGGTTAAGGTGCATATTAAAAAAGGGGCTGACGCCACCATAGTTGTGAAGAGTGTTCCAAATCCTTGGCTCTTCGGCGTAATCGAATATGATGAAAAGGGTTTCATCACAGGCTTCCGAGAGAAGCCTAAACCAGAGACGTGCCGCTCAGATAAGGTCAGCACGGGGATATATGTGCTTGAACCAGAGGTTCTTGACTTCATAACCCAGCACCCCTGTGATTTTGCGAAGAATGTTTTTCCGAAGATGCTTGCTTCCAGAAAGAGACTGCTAGCATATGAGTGCGAAGGTTATTGGGTTGATGTAGGTAGTAGAGAAGGGTATATTGAAGCACAGAAGCGTATTCTGAGGAAGCATATGGAGGAGACTGACAGCTCAATATGGATGTTAGGCGAAGCCTACATAGGAAACGGTGCGAGGTTAGAGGGGCCTCTCCTTATGGGGTCAGGGGTCAGAGTTGAGGATGGCGCAACCGTAGGACCTTATGTCTGCTTGTTAAGTGGAGCCAGCATATCAAGTAACTCGACCATAGTTTCCTCAACACTATTTGAGGACGTTAGAGTGGGTAGCGGCTCAAGGATCTCGGAGAGCATAATAGGTGAGAAAGCTATTATAGGTGAGCAGGCAACCGTTGAAGAGTCTATCATCGGTCAAGCAGCCCTACTTAAAAATGGGGCTCGAATAAGATCAGGGTGCAGAATATGGCCTAATGTTGTAGTAGAGGAGAACGCGGAAGTTGAGGGCACAGTCTTGCTCACACACGAAAAACCATTTTACTTTTTCATAGACTATGGTAGGTACACAGGCGTGTTAGCTTCTTCGATCACCTCCTTCCTAGAGGCGATTACGGTTGTAGATTCTAAGTCGCTGGAGTTCCACCTATATAGAAGGGACTTTGAACGCTGGATAAGAAATGTTATTCAAGCACCCCTTCTGGCTGAGGAGGTTGCTGCTCTTAGAAAGCAGATGTTAAGAGGCGAGGAGCTTAGATCTGGGCTGATTAGGGTTGTGAAAGCTTGGTTCGGATATGTAACCGAAGAGAAGACTTCTCATTAAAAGTTCTCTAAACTTTAGTAGAAGATAGATTAAATTATAACTTTGCTCAGACGAAGGAAATGAGACTTTCTATTAGAAACGGTTCAATAAACCATCCTCAAAGAGGGATACGGTTAATAACAAGCGTATAGCCACTCAGCTCAAGGGTCTTCGATTTGCCCAGGTTTAATGTCAATGTCATCATAGAGAACAAGCCTACCATAAGAGACCCTGAAGGAGAGGTCATTATGCGAGACCTTATGGTAAAGAACGGCTACACACAGGTCAAGAATGTTAGGACTGCTAAGCTTCTTAAGATCGTTGTAGAGGCTTCGAGTAGCGAGGAGGCTAAGCAGCTCGTCTCGAAGATGTGTGACGAGCTGAGGATCTATAACCCGGTCGTTAGCGTGTGCTCAATAGAGGTATTGGGTGCTTAAAGTATGCGCATAGCGGTCATAGTCTTCCCGGGCAGCAACTGTGACAGAGATGTGCATCATGTGTTAACGAACGTGCTCGGTGTAGAGGCTGATCTAGTCTGGCACGCAGATGGAAGCCTAAAGGGATACGATGGCGTAATCTTGCCCGG
This sequence comes from uncultured Nitrosopumilales archaeon, assembly GCA_964421575.1. Classification (GTDB taxonomy): domain Archaea; phylum Thermoproteota; class Nitrososphaeria; order Nitrososphaerales; family JAAOZN01; genus JAAOZN01. The sequence goes on along the minus strand of CAYQXI010000122.1, from coordinate 23,320 downwards.
CGGCTTCTCTTACGGAGACTACCTAAGGGCTGGTGTGATAGCTGCCTTCAGCCCGATTATGCGTGAAGTGAGGAAGATGGCTGAAGAAGGGAAACCTGTGTTAGGCATCTGCAACGGTTTCCAAGTACTTGTTGAATCAGGCCTATTGCCAGGTGCGTTGATGAGAAATGTTGGGTTAAAATTTGTGTGTAAATGGGTTAATCTTAGGGTTGAGAATAACGAAACCCTCTTCACAAGAAGGTACGTTAAAGGGCAGGTGCTGCGGATGCCCATAGCGCATAACGAAGGCAGATACTACATAGACCCCGAGGGTCTCAAAGAGTTAAAAGAGCATAACCAGATAGTCTTCCGCTACACAGAGCCAGATGGCACACTCTCTGAAAGATCTAACCCAAACGGCTCTTTAGAGGCGATAGCAGGTGTATGCAACAGAAGAGGTAACGTGCTTGGGCTTATGCCACACCCAGAAAGAGCCTCAGAAGCGATCCTAAGCCCATATGAAACAATAGACGGTTTAGAGATCTTTAAGTCGATGCTCGATTTAGGTGGCTGATACCTCTTGGAGCGCGTTAAGCAACTCAAGTTAAACCTCACAGAAGAGGAAGTGGAGCACCTTAGACTGGAGCTCGGTAGAGAACCTAACGATTTAGAGTTGGCTATGGTCGATGCGGAGTGGTCTGAGCACTGCAGCTACAAATCATCCAAACCTCTTCTAAAGCTCCTACCTACTCAAGGTAGGTACGTCATCCTCGGACCTGGATACGACGCTGGTGTAGTGGATGTTGGTGACGGATATATTCTGACCGCGCACATAGAGAGCCACAACCACCCCTCAGCCATCGACCCTTATGGTGGGGCTGCTACAGGGGTTGGAGGTATACTTCGTGATATTCTTTGCGTGGGTACACGCCCGATTGCGCTGCTTGATGTGCTCAGATTCGGATCTATCTTAACCAGCAGCCACTCAAGATGGCTCTTCAAGCACGTGGTCAGGGGGATAAGCGACTACGGAAACTGCGTTGGTGTGCCTACTGTTGGGGGAGAGGTTGAGTTTGACGAGTCGTTTGAAAGAAACTGTTTGGTCGATGTGGTCTGCTTTGGTGTGGGTAAGAGGAGCGACCTCGTCCTAGCTGAAGCAAGATACCCTGGTGATTCGATAATATTGGTTGGCGGATTAACTGGTAGGGATGGGTTACACGGATCGTCATTCGCCTCAGCTGTCTTGACCGAGGAATCTGAGCAGGAGCGGTCGGCTGTTCAGATACCAGACCCATTTGCTGAGAAGATGATAATCGAGGCTACACTCGAAGCCATAGCTACGGGTAGGGTGAGGGGGCTGAAGGATCTTGGTGGAGGTGGTTTGAGCTGCGGGCTCTCAGAGATCGCAGCTAAGGGTGGCACTGGTGTTGAAGTTGATCTTACAAAGGTTCCTTTGCGTGAAGAAGACATGCATCCAATAGAGATTATGATCTCTGAGTCGCAAGAGCGTATGCTCTTCGTAGTCGAAAGCGGCTATGAGGAAGAGGTTACGAAGATCTTCAGAAAATACGGTGTTAGGTATTCGATAATAGGCAAGGTTACGGACGATAAATACGTGACCATAAAGAAGGGTGAGACGGTTCTAACGAGGATAAGAGCAGACCTCCTTGCGAACGCACCAATCATCTACAGAAACGCTAAGAAACCAGCGTACATCGAGGAGCTAAAAAAAGTCCCTAAACCGGATGAACCACGAGATCTAGCGAAGACGTTAATACAACTCATAAGCCTACCGAACATAGCATCCAAACAGTGGGTGTATGAGCAGTACGATCATGAAGTAGGCATAAATACGGTCTTCAAACCGGGTCAGACAGGAGCAGCGGTCCTCCGCCTACCTAACGGCAGATTCATAGCGATCAGAGCAGATGGAAACTCAAAGCACTGCTACCTAGACCCCTACAACGGCGCGGCTGGTGTCTTCGCTGAAGCCTGCAGAAACGTTTTAGCGGTCGGCACCGAACCTATCGCGATGCTAGACCACCTTCAGTTCGGCGACCCCTCTAATCCAGAGGTCTTCTGGACTTTCAGCGAATCCGTGAAGGGCATCGCAGACTACGCCAAGAACCTCAATATACCTTGCATAGGTGGTAAGGTGAGCTTCTATAACGAAGATAAGGTTAGTGGTAAGGCCATAAAACCTACACCAGTCATAGCTGTAATAGGCTTGGCTGAGAGCTTTGATGTGTTGACGAAGTGTTATTTTGATGCTGGTACAAGGATCTTGATAGTAGGTGAAACCAGACCAGAATTAGGCGGCTCAGAGTACTATGAAGGTATCCACGGTCTGGTAGGCGGGGTTGTGCCTCAAGTAGACTTCGACTACGAGAAAAGGCTGCACAAGTGCATGCTGAAGATCATAAACCTAAGGTTAGCAAAGGCTATCGAAGACATATCTAAAGGCGGGCTAGCAGCCGCTTTAGCAGAAGCCTGTATAAAATCGAGCGTCGGTATGGTAATAGATCTTAAGAAGGTTCCTAACACATGCGAGCGTGTTGACGAAATCCTCTTCGCAGAGACGCACGGAAGGTTCATAATCGGCGCAGACAGATATAATGAAGAGAGGATAAAAGAAATCTGCGCCTCCTTTAATATAGCCTGTGAGACTATAGGAGAGGTTAGGGGAGATGAGTTAGCCTTCGAGATCGGGGCAAAGAAGGTTGAGGTGAGGGTTGAGGAGCTTGAAAACGCTTGGGGGAGCACGATACCTAAGCTGATGGGTGATGAGATATGATAAGGGAGAAGTGTGGGCTGGCTGCTGTGAGTTCACAGAGCGATGTCAACGTCCTCCCCCTAGTAGTTAATCTGCTAAGGGCGCTCCAACACAGGGGGCAAGAGGCCTGGGGTTTGGCTGTCCCCGGTAAGGAGCCTTGGCGCATGCTCGGCGTGGTCTCTGAAAGCTTGAGTAAAGCGGCTTCGATCTGCGCAAAGTCGCCTTCACCCTACGCAGTAGGGCATACAAGATACTCCACCGTGGGTCGGACGGCACTTGAGAATGCCCAGCCGCTGATGGTTGGGAGGGATTTCGCTATAGCCCACAACGGGACCATCTCTAATACGGAGGAGATTTTAAGCACCCTTCCTCCTCACTATGAGATACCGGCTTGGGCTAGCGATACTCTAATCGTTGGCTATAGGCTATACCACATCCTATCAGAAGTAGATGGCGACTGGTTCAAGGCGTTTGAGGAACTCAGCCCGGAGGTTAATGGAGCGTACTGCTTCGTCATCTTAACGAAGGCTGGCGAAATATATGCAGCTAGAGATGAGAGGGGGTTCAGACCTCTATGCCTAGGCTGGCATGCTGAAACATCATCCTACATAGTTGCATCCGAGTCTTGCGCCCTATCAGCCGTAGGGGCAGAGTTCATTAGAGATATTAAGCCTGGGGAAGTTCTTCGAATCACAAAAGGCGTTGTGGAATCGCACTTCTTCGCTAAATCTGATAGGGCTGCGCACTGTGCGTTCGAGTACACCTACTTCGCCAACCCAAGCTCAACAATTGATGGAGTGAACGTTTATGAGGCGCGTAAGAGGCTTGGTAAAGAGTTGGCTAGGCTTTACAAGGTAGAGGCTGATGTTGTTATACCTGTCCCAGACTCAGCCCGCCCAGCAGCCTTAGGCTTCTCTCAAGTATCCGGCATACCTCTCGAGGAGGGGCTTATGAAAGATCGGTATAGTAAGAAGGGTGGGCTTAGAAGCTTTATTGAACCCACCTTAAGAAGTAGATTTGAGATAAACCGTTGGGTTATGCCTGTGGAGCACATAGTGCGTGGAAAAAATGTTGTGCTTATAGATGATAGCATAGTCAGAGGTACGAGCTCCAAGACCATAATCAAAGCGCTGAGAAAGGCTGGTGCGAAATCTATCTGTCTGCTTTCAACCTTCCCACCTATACGCTACCCCTGCTTCGCTGGAATAGACTTCCCAACGAAAGAGGAGCTGATAGCCCACAGAGTAGGTGAGGGAGCAGAAGATCTGGAGGAGATAAACAGACGGGTAGCGGAAGAAATAGGAGCGGATAGAGTAGGGTACAACACGTTAGAAGGGCTCTCTAAAGGCATAGGCATACCGCTTTCAGATCTATGCACATCTTGCCACACCGGAAACTACTCTTGCCTAAAAAAGACACCTCAATATACGCAGCGTATGAAGAAGGGGAGATGGTGAAATGCCTGGCATAATGGGGTTCTACCCGTTCGGCGAGGGTAGAGAAAACTGGGACGCCTCAAGATTCCTCTACTACGGTTTGACAGCTCTACAAGGAAGAGGAGAAGCGTGCACAAGCATCGCTTTAATCGACAACGAATCTAAGCAGATAAGCGTCTACACAAAGAACACGCACGTGGAAGAATTCTACAAACTTATCTCCGGCAACAAGGTTAGGGGCTACATAGGTATAGGTCAGGTTTCCCCGTCTGAAGATGATGGTCTTGTAGAGGTGGAGGCACCCATAAGACTGGTTCTGGCTGGAGACGGCAAACCAGGCTACGAAGGAGAAAGAGGTGAAGCCTTCCGAAGACTGGCTGAGAGATTATCTACGCTACTCGCTGAGAAAAAGGATCCTTTAGATGCGGCTACTCAACTTATTTCAGAAGCAAGTGTAGGTTTCTCGTTCATCGCTTTGACTGAGAATGAGGAGATGATATGTTGCAGAGACCATCTAGGTGTAAAGCCTCTTGAGGTAGGTGCAGTCGGCTTTGACCTAGGGATAGTGTCTTCTGAGAGCTCTGCTTTAGATGTAGTCGGCGCAACTCACTCAGGTCAGATCCAAGCTGGCGAGTGTGTGGTATTCGACCCTTTAAGCATTAGGAGGAGGAAGCATAATGGTTCGAGCCGCAGAGCGTACTGCGCATTCGAATACGTCTACTTGGCTAGAGCAGACTCATACATAAACGACATACCGGTCTACACCGTAAGAGAGAGGATAGGTGAGGTGTTGGCTGAGGAGAAGAGTGCGGAAGGCGACGTCGTTATAGGCGTACCTGAGACAGCCTTACCCTTCGCACTAAGCTACTCTTACAAAAAATCTATACCAGTAAAACTTGGGTTTATGAGGGCTGGTAGGCATGTCAGATCAGCCCTCAAGCCTACTCAACTTGAGAGGTTAATCGGTGTGCAGCTGAAGCTGAACCCTATAAGGGCTGCGGTCGACGGTAAGGATGTTGTGCTCATAGATGATAGCGTGGTAAGGGGGAATACGCTGAAGAACACGGTGCTCAATCTTAGGAGGAGAGGCGCTAAGAGGGTTCACGTGAGAGTAGGCAGCCCAGCGATCATATCTCACTGCCCCTTCGGCACAGAAGTACCTCCTGTAGATGAGCTTATTGGAAGGGCTTTGTCTGAGGATGAGATCGCTGGGATAATAGGCGCAGACAGCTTCTCCTACCTATCGATAGACGGTTTAGTCAGAGCCATAGGGTTGCCCAAACATATGCTTTGCCTAGGCTGCTTCACAGGAGAGTATCCGAGCAAGGAGGAGGCTTAGATGAAGATACTTGGTGTGGGCTCAGGGGCTAGAGAACACGCGATAGCCAAGAAGCTATCAGAGAGCAGATACAACCCAAAGATATACTGGATAGGTGAAAACAGGAACCCAGGGATACTGAGGATATGTGAGAGGAGTGGGGGAGAGTTCATACAAGGCAGCACAACAGACCCCGAATTCGTAGCCTCAACCGCTAAGAGGCTTGGTGTCGACTTCGTCTTCGTAGGCCCTGAGGAGCCAAACTTCCACGGTGTGCCAGATCGCTTAGAGGCGCTAAAGATACCTTGTATAGGCGCTAACAGAAGCGTGGCTCTAATAGAGATGTCGAAGGCTGAGATGAGGCGCCTACAATGGGAGTATGATATACCGGGCAAGCTACTTTTCCAGACATTTAGATCAGCGGAAGAAGCCTACGCAACACTACAAAAGTACTCTGAGACACTCACGTGGCTCCAAAACGTTGCGTTGAAGCCCGCTAGGCAAGCTGGCGGCAAGGGTGTGAAGGTGGTCGAAGATAGACAAATCTACCTTCACGATGAGAAACAGAGGTTTAAGTCGAAGCACATCGACTGGCTTGAGGGCTATATGCGTGGCTATGTTGATATTGAGGATAAGATTCTTGTTGAGGAGAATGTCTGGGGACCTGAGTATACGCTGCAGTGCTTCACCGATGGTAAGACGGTCCTCGGGATGCCGATGGTGCAAGATAATAAGAATGCACACGAGTTCGATATAGGGACCGAAACAGGTGGGATGGGTTCTATCTCTGGTCCAGATATGTGCCTACCCTTCCTTACGATGAGCGAATACGAGGAGTCTCTGCGTACAGTTGAGAAGATGGTCATGGCTATACAGGATAAGACGGGTAAGAGGTATCATGGTGTAGTTGCTGGGCAGATGATGCTTACCGAAATAGAGGGGCCTACCATAATAGAGATGTATAGTAGGTTAGGTGACCCAGAGGCGCTTAATGTGCTACATACGCTAAAGAACGATCTTGTGGATATATGCTTAGCGATAATAGATGAGAGGCTGAGCAACATTAAACTAGAATTCGAGAAAAAAGCGGTTGTTGTGAAAGCGATTGCGCCTAAAGGCTACCCTGATAACAGGCGGCTAGCAGCAGGCCACCCAGTTGAAGTGGATGAGGCTAGGATCGCTGAGGGGGGCTGTGAGCTATTTTGGGCGTCGTGTAACCTCCTAGAAGACGGTAGGATCATATCAGCAGGTTCAAGGCTCGTGGAGATACTTGCTTCAAGCGAAACCTTAGCAGAGGCTTCGGCGCGAATAGAGAGAATCGTTTCAGCGGTTAGGTTGGCGGATGGTTGGGGTTTATACCATCGAAGCGACATAGGGGCTGAGGAGCTCTTAAAGAGGAGGGCTGAGCTAGCGGAGAGGGTGAGGAGGCTTTACCAATATAGGTTGGAGAAGGGTACGGTTGGGAAGAGGGTTGATTGGCTGCCTGGTGTTGGTAAGGTGGATCCTGTGAAGATGCTGAAGGAGGGGTTGAGGAGATGACGGTGCCTATAGGTGTGTTGGCTTCTGGCAGGGGGACGAATCTCCAAGCGATAATAGACGCAATAAAATCTGGTTACATAAAGAACGCGGAGATCAAGGTTGTGATAAGTGATAGAGCAGATGCATACGCTCTGGAGAGGGCTAGAGCAGCATCCATACCAGCCGTCTACCTAGACCCAACTCCCTACAAGGGGAGGAGGGAAGAGTATGACAGCCTCATCATCAAGACGCTTATGGAGTATGGTGTCACACCTGAGGAGGGGCTTGTGCTCCTTGCGGGCTACATGAGAATACTTTCACCGATGTTTATTCGACGGTACTGGATGCGTATAATGAACATCCACCCATCGCTTTTACCAGCTTTCCCTGGGTTGAAGGCACAGAAGCAAGCGCTAGAATACGGCGTCAAGTACACTGGCTGCACGGTTCATTTCGCAGTGGAGGAGGTAGATAAAGGCCCTATAATACTACAAGCAGTGGTTCCTGTGTATGATGACGATACCGAAGAGACGCTCAGCGAGAGGATACTGAAGGAGGAGCATAGAATCTACCCAGAAGCGGTAAAGCTCTTCGTAGAGGGACGGTTAAAGATCGAGGGTAGAAGGGTGAAGATAATTAAATAAGAGGAGCGGGTTCGTCCTCGACCCTTAGGGGTAGCCCGTCCACTTCACCGAAATAAGTGTCGAAATTGCCCATTTTTATTCTCCTGTAATTTTTCATGAAGTGGTGTGCTCCAGAGATTAGATACTTCTTTCCTCCTCCCATAAACCTTCTTAGATTTTCATCAGAATAGCTGGATAAGAAGTCTATCCCTTTTTCGCTCAAGACGTAGACTGGGATCTTTGTCGCTATCTGTATCTTTGCTTTCCTACCAACCACCTCCCGCATATGAAGGGAGGCGCAGCTCCAAGCCAGATCCGCATACTCTGCTATCTCCTCTGCTCTCTCTTTTCCTATCCCAGTTGTGCAAACTACTAAAATGGTGACAGAAAGATCGTTACTTTCCTCCAATCTTCTAAATTCGCTTAAAGCTTCACCCAAATACCCATTTACCGTCACAGCAATCTTCTTATAACCGAGTTCGATCGCTTTTCTTACTCCTTCAATCTGATCTATTCTAGCAGCTTCTCGGAAAACTACATAACCACCCACATCTTCTATTCTTCTTATAATTTCGGGAATAGGTGTTGTGTAGAAGACTCCGGTCATTCTCGCACCTATCCCCTGAACTAGCGTTGGGCTACTAGTTACGACAGTCCCGGCTCCTTCACATACTATTACCGCTGCATCTATCGCCTTCTTCTCTAAGGCACACTTCATCATCTCCGAGGCCCCATATGGTACTTCGATACTCTCCCTACTTAACTCCCTATTAGGTGTGAAATAACCAAACCTTGATATTTTAAGCCGAATAGCTTCGCAAACCTCCTCTTGATCAAAATTCTTGAACTTATACAATTTATCGCTAACGCGTAAGGGACAATACTTTAACCGCGGCTTTTCCGCCTTTACTATCTTCCCATAAGAAACCGCTACTAGAGCGCAACACATTCTTGTCACATGGAGATCTTTCGGTAATCCTCCTAACTCTCTTTCTATTTCTTTCAAAAATTCCTCAAGCTTTTCCCTACTCTTCATTTAATCTTGTTCCCCGCTACATATTCAACTTCTCCTCTATTATGCTTAATGAAGCCCTACCTCAACACGCTCGAAGAACTTAGGCTGAAGAAGAATAAAAAGCGGCTTCAAGAGAAAAGGCTGGGCGTGTTACTAGATGTGGTCAAAGGAGAACTATCTAGATTTGGAAGACGTCTCCAGCTTTGGGCGCGTACGCTTCAAACCCAAAGTTTTCTCTAACAGTCTTTGCGAAGGATATACAGGATTCTTCTTCGCCGTGAACCATAAGGATCTTTGGGTTGCCTTTGACTTTGCGGATCAGATTAATTAGCCCGCTTTTGCCGCAGTGGGATGAGAAATCGAATCTTTTTATCTCAGCCTTTACTTTTGTCGGTCTGCCGTTTACAAGCGCTAACCCTTTTTCAAGGAGGGTTCTTCCGGGTGTTCCTTGGACTTGGTAGGCTACTATCGCTATGGCGTTCCTCTCTCTCTGCGCTATCTGCTGGTTGTAGAAGACCGCTGCGCCACCGACAAGCATACCCGCTGGTGAGATTATGACTGATGGTGTGTTGATGATCCTCTTCCTCTGCTTCCAAGAAGTTACCACTTCGATGTTGTTTATCGCTTTTCTAAAGAGCCTTGGGTTTCGTAAATACTCTGGGTATCTAAATAGGATTTCGTTGGTCTTTAGCGCCATACCATCCATATAGATTTGATATGGAAAGTTGTACGAATATAGTACGCAAGCTACTTCCTGCGCACGCCCTACCGAGAACGCTGGTACGAATAGCACGCCGCCGCGCTCAACGACCTCTTTAGCATACTCTACAAAGCTCTCCTCAACATCTTTTCTGGGCGGGTGGTCTTCGGTTGCGTAGGTGCTTTCTGTTATCAGTAAGTCGAGCTCGCCTACCTCATAATCAGCTCCTTTTAGAAGCTGTGTGTCCTCATCGTTTATGTCTCCTGTGTAGAGGATGCGCTTCCCCTCCCCCTCTAATAGAATTGATGTCGAGCCTGGTATGTGCCCAGCGTCGTAGAAGGTTACTTCGAAATCGGAAATCTTTACTGTTTCGTTTGGGCTTATGGCTATGGTCTTCTTCATCATTTCGAGTAGGTCTATGTATTCGAAGGGGAGGTAGAAGCCTGAGATTCTGAGAAAGTCTTCTATGAGAAGCCTTGTAAGCTCTAGTGTGAGTGGTGTTGTGTAAGTCTTAGGACCGTTGCTTAGGTAGAAGAGTGGTAGTGCTCCTGAGTGGTCTAGGTGTGCGTGGCTCAGTAGGATGGCGTCTACATCTTTGGGCTGCACGTGCACTGGGAAGCCTATCTCTTTCTGCACCAAGACACCGAAATCGAGGAGAAGGTTTACGCTGCTACTCTTCAGTAGCACAGCAGATCTTCCTACTTCTCTTGCTGAGCCGAGGACCTTTACTTCCATCTTCAGATTACCTTTTATAGACATCTTTTCGAATAGGTGGTAAGTTAAGTCTTTCGCTAGAGGGTGAGTATGTGGTTGATATTAAGAGCATTCCCGCCTAACGTCCGCTTCGACGGCTGTAGCCTAATTACCGGTTTCCACGGCATAGGTGCGACGGGGTACTGGACTGTGAAGTATCTTATCCAGAAGCTTGCGCCTGAGAGGGTTGTCATATTTGACTCCGATTTCATCGCGCCTATTTCTTCAACTTTCCAAGGTAGGTTGGTTACGCCTTATGAGGTATTTAGAAAGGGTTCACTTGCTATATTAAAGGTGGAGGCGCCCCCATATAAGGATTCTGAGGTTGAGTTCTTCAGAGCCATAGGTGAGTGGATCATACAGTCCGGGTTTGAGGAGGTTGCGCTCGTAGGCGGGCTGGATTCGAATCTGAGGTATGATGACACCACCTATAGGATAGCGTATACCTCAAGGTATAAGCCGAGAGGGGAGTTAGAGGGAGCAAAGGTCCTAGAAGACGATCACATCATAGTCGGACCTGTAGCGATCCTTCTAAACTACTTTGAGGCAAGAGGCTACCCGGCTTTCGCAATATTGGCTTACGCTTCTACCGAGCGCATGGATCCGAGGGCTACCGCTACAGCGGTTAGCGTGCTATCAAGATACTATGGGTTTGAGGTCGATGTCTCAACACTACTCAAGGGTGCCGAAATCATCGAATCCGAGCTGCAGAAGGCTCAGACTAGGGCGAGTAAGGCTGGTGAGTCGATCTACACTTAGGGCGATGCGCAGAGAAGACGTAGCACTTCTTCGGCAGCTTCTGTCTGCCCTTTTGAGCCCCGTTTACAGTAGTCTAGTAGCTTGAGGTTGAGTTTGTTTGCTAAGGTTGTTAGTTTAGTGTGTAGGTGCTTGTTTAGGCAGACCGCTACGATCCGCTTGTATCCTCCTTTCTCTACTATTCTTTTGGCTTCTTTGTGTAGAGTTCGTGTGGGTAGGTTGTGTAGACTGGTCGGATGGAGTGTTTGCGAGAAGGGGTAGATTTCTGTGAGCTCTATGGGTACTAGGCGGTAGATCGGCGATAAGTAGAGGAGCTGGTGCTCTTCTACCCCTTGTTGTAGGAGGCGTCTGCAGAAGGGTGTTGCCGAAATCCTCTCTCCAGTCGATAGGGTGAATATGATTAAGGTGCCTTTCTTCTTTGGGCGATACTCTCTTCTTATCTTGGCTATCGCTCTCTTTACTTCTGGTCTCTTCAGATCTTCTTCTGTGTATAGATAGATGGCTCTCCTTTTGAAAAGAGGTGTGCCGTCTTCCAGTAGTTTAGAGTACTTTGTGAAGTCTTCAAATGCTGACCAGAGCCTCGGATGGCTTCTGGCCTTATGCGCCACTGCCTCCCATAGCCTACCATCGAATATTGCTTGCTTAAGCTGCTTGATCTCTGATTGTAGGAGATATAGGTTGTGTGTGGCTAGGAGTCTGATACGCTCCGCTTTCCCAGAAGCCTTTATTTCGTTTATTGTGTAGTACGTGCAGACTGGGCAGGGGCAAGTTAGCTCCACTAGTTCATCCAGTTTTAAGGTGCCAGTAGGTGTTAGGTAGCGGTCGTCTTTAGCGTATAAGATGTAGGAGGCTGAGTCAAAGAGGTCGCAGCCTAAAGCTACCGCTACGGGCATCGTTAGGGGGTGGCCTGCTCCAAAGAGGTGGAGTGGTCTACTCAAAGGGATGTTTGTTTTAGCCGCTACTATCATCTTGACTAGGTAACGGTAGTGGTATGATTTCATGACTTCGGTTGGGCTTCCTAGAGCGTGTAGGTCGAATGGTAAGGATGATGTGCTCCTAGCGCTTTCTGCAACTAGGTCTGTGAAGAGGCCTCCTTGGATAGGCCCTACCCAGAGTATGTCGCCTCTCTTCTTTGTTTCTATCGTTTCTTGGGCTGCTTTGAGTGTTTCGTTGACGGTCTGTTCTGCAAAGGCTCGGTTTCTGCTGAAGCCTGTGGGTTTGTCTAGTACTATGGCTATGTCTGAGCCGATTTCCTCTTGAAAGGTGGTCATCTTAGCTGGTGTGACATCCACATCACCGTATTCTAAAGCTTGGTATCCTCCTGAGTCTGTCATGATGATGCCGTCGAAGCCTATTATGGAGTGTATGCCTCTTTTTGATGCCTCTTCCCCTATACGTTTTAGTGTGATGTAGGCGTTGGTCATCACAGCCTTAAAGCCCATCTTTTTGATGGTGTTTAGGTCGATTTCTTGGTTTATTGGGTGCACTACTGGGAGGAGGGCTGGTGTGTCCAGTGCTCCGTGTCTGGTGTAGAGCCTTCCTACTCTGCCAAGGAGGTCGGTTGCCTTGACTTCGAAGCACCTTCTGCTCAAGGTTGCGTCTGTTTAACTTCTTTTAGAAATTGTTCGTAGACGGTCTTGACCTTTTCCGCTGCTAACCCTGTTCCCTCTACGCCTTCTGGTGTGACCTTAATCTTCTCCATTACTATGATGGCGCCGATATCTTCTCTTAGCTTAACCATCCCTGGGAAGACTTTGTTGAGCCTCTCTGCTAGAGCCTTTAGGTCGAAGGGTTTTTCAACTAGGCAGATTTCTTGAATGAATCTTCCGTTTATGACTATTTTAAAGGCCTTTTCTTTGGCACCAGTTACGTTGTTTAGTATGATGTTTAGGTTTTCATCTACGCCTACTAGGTCTCCTTCATAGGTTTTGTTGTAGGTGGTCGAGACGGCTACCCTCTTCCCGATCAATGTGACTACTTCTTCTGCAAAGCGTCTGAAGGCCGTTGCTGCCAGATCTGGCTCACCTCTTGTGGTATACGGTAGCATACTATTTGAAAATATTGGCAGCCACACATATAACAAGGATGTAGCGTGGTTAGGCTCTACTAAGCCTTCCTCGCAGCCAGCACATTCTCCACCTCTGTTGTTAGAGGGAGCTTCTTCGCCTCCAGCGCCCTTAGTAGCGCTGCGTGCACCTCTTGCCGAATAATATAGCCTGCTTTATGGAGTATTGTGTCGCCTAATTCTGGGTCGACATCCATGCTCGCTGTGCAAGGGTAGCCGTGGTGTGCGTTGGAGGTGTTTTGGTTAAGGTCTTTTATGTGTGTGAATCTGAGCTTCTGAGCCACATACCACGTATTTCCACAGGGTGCGCTCCTCTTAACCACAACGTTCTTTATCAGGTAGCCTTCGAGCTCCATCTCAATCTTAGGTCTGCCGATAGAGTATCTGCGTATGAATTCGTCGATAATCTTGCTTCCGCTCTCCTCAAGTGCGCAGAAGGGTTTGGGGAAGGCTGATTCGACACCAAGCGCGCTAAGCTCATCCTGTAATCTAGCCCTTAGGGCTGGAGGACACCAAACCCTGTTCTCAATAGGTACGATAACAGCCTTAGCTTCACATCTAGATACGACTGAAGATATTTCAGCCAATGTGTCTGGGTGGATGCCTATCGGGATAACTACATCCGCCTTGGGGGGCGACTTGGGTAGATAATCGCTTGGGTTGTCTAGGAAAGGTGGTAGGTTAGGCGGGATAGGGTGTAGCCCCACTATATCTTGGACGTATGAGCCGTAGCCGATCCTACAGTAGCTGCAGGCTAAGCCGCAAGATTTGCAGAAGGTTGGTAGATTGACAAGATTGCCTACGACCTTTTCGCCGAATTCGTGGCCGATTATAAAGTAGAGCCTCAATCTATAAAATAGTGTGTAGGAAGTGGTATAAATAGTGGACGCCTAGCTGTTAGTACTTCGGTTTGGTCAGCTTAGCCCAAGCCGCTACAGCTGCTACTGTGATAAGCGAGGTTGCTAACCCTGTTATGGTCGCTCCGACTAGTCTAGGGTCTATGCTCATCAAATATGGTATTAGAGCTGCTAAGGCTTCTGCGAGTGCTGGAAACGCTAAGTAGGCTATGAAGCCGATGGCGTATCCTAATAACCATATACCCAAGATCGCTTTTACCCTACCCATATTAGGTCGATTACTACTTCTTTAGCTAGCGATTTATTAGAGCAAAACAATATTAGTTTACTTAGCGGTTAAGAATGCTTACCTCCAATTTAGAGACCTAGCTTGCGGAGACCTAGCTTCTCAGCCAAGCTCCTAGCCCTATTCACAATATCCCAAGCCCGCATCCTTTCACCGACAAGCTCAGCCTTCTGCATAATCATGAGGTCGCTTGTGGCGATGATGATCAACTTACTCCCAGTCTTCAACCCAAGCTTATCTCTAACCTCTTTCGGTATAACGATCTGCCCCTTCTCCGAAACCTTCGTCATATCTATAGAAAGGTCTGACAACCTACCCCTTCGCATCTCTACTAAATCGCTATATAAGACTACTCTTTATCTAAAGAAGCGATGAATAAAATCTCTAAAGTGCTAGCCTCTATCACCATAAGGGAGCTGATTCTGATATGGCTTGCCATCCACCTCCTCCTAATAACCCAACCAAATTCGCCTGTCTTTGATGAAGCCTACTATACTCAAGCAGCAAGGGACCTACTCAAAGGTGTGGCGAGCAACATAGAGCACCCCTTCTTGGGGAAGGCTTGGGGCGCCTTAGGTATGCTGATCTTCGGGGACAACGCTTTCGGTTGGAGGATCATAATCATAGTGTTTGGCGCACTAACCGTCTACACCTTCTATCAGCTAGCCTGCCGATATCTTTCCGAGAGGATGGCGCTTCTAGCAGCAGCTTACCTTGGCTTTGACCACATGTTCTTCACTCACTCAGGCCTCTTTCTACTCGAGATACCCGCGCTCTTCTTCGCCATACTTGCCTTCAAATACTACTTTGAGCGTAGAATCGTTTTAGCGGCCGTCTCCATGGGGGTATCTATCCTCAGCAAAGAAACGAGCCTATTCCTCCTCTTTACACTCATCCTCCTACACCTAGCGACTACAAGACGACCGTCAACCAGAGATGTTATTAAAGCGCTGAAGTTTACGGGTGTACTCCTAGCAACCGTAGCCATACCTCTGCAGATCTACATCATAACCTACAAACCATCGGCATCAGAGAGGATCGTAGAGATAGTAGGCCCAGCAGTCATTGTAGCACCAAACGGCTCGGATATAACAATCACGACCACCACGTGGAGTAGGGAGCGTGAATACATTACAAACGTATTTGAGTACTGGCGCTTCATATTCACATACCACTCCAGCCTAACCATTGACTCTAACGTTGGTCCTGAGAACTATCCGTGGAACTGGTTCATACCCACCCAGCAGAGGGAGATGATATACTATAGGGCTGAGGTCATAAAGAACATCACCTATTACACCGATGGTGTGTACGCTGGCTCAAGGATCGAGAGGGTGTGTCCGATAAACTGGCGTGGAGTCACCAACCTCCCGCTCTGGTACTCTATCTGGCTCGTCACACCCCTATCAATCTATCTTATAGCGAGGAGAAGGCTGAATGAGGGAGTAGTTCTAACACTTCTATGGATCATCGGCACCTACCTCCCCCTATTAGGGATCTCCATAATCTTCAATAGGATCGAATACCCCTTCTACTTCATAAACACACTACCAGCCCTAGCACTAGGCCTACCCCTAACAATCTCGATGCTAAACGTAGAAAAGTCGGTTAAAGACGGGATACTAGCGGTCTTCTTAGGCTGGACCGCAGCATCCTTTCTACTCTACTTCCCCCTAAATGTCCGGGTGCTATAGAGCGCACACACATTTTTAATTTTTAAATACTTATTGAAGCATAGTAAGGTGGTGTCTTCCAGTGTTGCTTGAGATAAGGCTAACACTCTGCGGAGCCATGTTCATCGTCTCAGCCTACTTCGACCTAAAGAGCAGAGAGGTCGACGATAAACTCTGGTGGATCTTCGGCGCATTAGGTCTAGCCTTGACGGCAACAGAGCTACTCATAGGCTACAATCCCAACCTCCCCCTCTATCTTATCTCAACGGCGCTCGGGGCGGGTGTAGGGTATGCGCTCTACTACCTAGGGTTTTATGGTGGCGCGGATGCTAAAGCTCTTTTGGTCTGCGCTTTACTTCTCCCGCTATTCGACAGAAACTTCATCCTCCACCCCTTCACACCACTAATAGTGCTTGTGAACTCAGCGATCTTGACAGCCGCCCTCGCAATCTACTACGGCGTAAGCAACCTAATCCGCATATTTAGAGGAGAGAAAATATTTGAGGGCTTGGAGCATGAACCCCTCTATAGGAAAGCCTTAGCTTGCCTACTCGGCTTCAGAGCCAAGGGCAGAGTAGGACCGTTCTACTTTCAGATGGAGAAGGAAGAAGATGGTAAAAGAAGATTCGACTTCGCCCTACTTCGAGTATACGAAGAATTCACAACTAAAGAAGGCATCTGGGTTACACCCGGCATACCACTTCTAGCTTTTATGGCTGCTGGTTTTGTGGTCACAGTAGTCTTTGGAGACCTTCTCGCGTACATCCTAGAGGCTCTGGTTAAGTTGGTGGTGTAGGGGAGGGCGGCGGCCTCCGCTTATGCTTCGTTGCTCGATACCTATTTAATACGAAGAGCACCTTATCTAGAGGCAAACCGAGGCTTCGAGAAACCTCCTCAACCACCATCTTAAGATCAAATACGGAGTAGAGTATTCTATCAATATCCTCGTATGACAACCCTAACTCATCCTCCGCCATCTGACCAGCCCAGAGCCTAGGGCTACTCCTCTTAGCGACTATCCGCTCAGGCACGCCGAGATATGCTGCTAAGGCCCTAACTTGGGTCTTGTAGAGCCCGGCTAGTGGCTGGATATCAACACCCCCATCACCGTATTTTGTGAAGTAGCCTATGAGCACTTCACTTCTATCACCCGTGCCGAGCACAAGCCTATTCAGAAGGTTAGCGTAGTAGTAGAGTATGCACATCCTTATCCTAGCCCTAAGATTCCCCTCAGCAAGCCTATGCGGCTTCAGATACTCCATGTAAGCACGGTGGATGCTTGAGATATCTATGTAGATGGTCTCGATACCAAGGGCATCGGCAACAGCCCTAGCGTCCTCAACATCAGAGGGTGGTGTGACCCTCGAATCGGGTAAGAGGAGGCCTAGCACAGAACCTCTACCTAAGGCTCTCACCGCGAGGTAAGCTGCTGTTGAGGAGTCTAATCCACCGCTTAGACCTAAGACTACGCCAGATGCTCCAGCCTCAGAAACCCTCCTTCTAATGAAAACCTCGATCCTTCTAGCGACCCGCTCGAAGTCGAGCGAAGTTATCTTCTTCAGCGGATCCATCATCAGTCTAACCACATAACGTAGCAACGAGTAACTTTTATCTTAGACGCTTAACCCTATGAAGCAGAGATGACTGAGCAGAGAGATCTAGCAGACAGAACCTTCTGGCTGGCTAAGGAGGAAGAGATCAAGAGAGGGGAGACCACAGATATCTACTTCATCAACGCAGTCAAAGCGCTCCAAGCCAAAGGTTTGAACCCAAAGGTGGTGATGGAGGTATACGCCAGAAAACTACCCTACAGCGACCCTTGGGCTGTAGTAGGTGGAATCTACGAGGCTGCAAAGCTACTTGAGGGGTTGCCGATTGACGTCTACGCCATGGAGGAGGCTGAAATCTTCTTATCAGCCCCATCCTCAGCTATCTATGAGCCGGTCTTAAGAATAGAAGGTAGGTACCAAGACTTTGCGGTATATGAAAACCCGCTTCTAGGTTTGATATGCACCAACACATCCCTACTAACGAAAGCAGCTAGGGTGAAACAGGCGGCGGGGGAGAAGATGGTCCTGAGTTTCGGAACTAGGAGAACCCACCCAGCACTAGCGCCTACTGTGGAGAGAGCAGCCTACATAGCTGGGTTAGACGGCCTATCTAATGTCCTCGGCTCTAGGCTCCTAGGGGTCAGGCCAGCTGGAACCATGCCGCACGCCCTCATCCTCTGCTTTGGTGATCAGAGGGCGGCTTGGCTTGCCTTTGATGAGGTGGTTTCAGAGGATACGCCTAGGATAGCGTTGATAGACACGCTTTGGGATGAGAAGGCGGAGGCGATTCTTGCGCTCGAGACCCTAAAGGATAGGCTCTGGGGGGTGAGGCTAGACACACCGACTTCAAGGCGAGGAAACTTTAGAAGAATAATCGAAGAAGTAAGGTGGGAGCTCGATCTAAGAGGGGGTAAGAAGGTGAAGATCGTTGTATCTGGTGGATTAGATGAAGAAGAAATCAGAGCGCTAAGAGATATCGTAGACGCATTCGGGGTGGGCACAGCAATAACAGCAGCACCAATCATAGACTTTAACGCGAAGATCGTTGAGGTAGAGGAAGCTGATGCTCTTAAGCCAAGGGCGAAGCGCGGAGACCTCTCAGGCGCTAAAGAGGTCTACAGATTTGAGGGGACATTCAGAGATAGAGTTGTGCCTAGGGGGCAGAGCATCCAAGGACCTTGGCGCAGGCTTCTCACACCCTTGATAAAGGACGGTAAGATTGTGAGGAGGTTCAAGACGCCGAGCGAGCTAAGATCGGAGTTGAGGATGAAGATGGGTAGGTTGAGTGAGGTTGAGGTCTCCCTCACCACCTAACCCTTCCAGAGCCCTATCAGCAAGCCGATTATAAACGAGATAGAAGTGTATGGTATGAAGTTTAACAGAGGGCCCGCTTCTTTTTGAAGGAGGGGGAGGTAAGTTAAGGCTGCTTTCATCAGCTCCTCGGTAGAGGGGAACTGCACATAACCGATAGCTGCTAGAACTACGATGAGCACAATCACCACCAGTATAAGCTTCAGTGCCCTCTTTATTATGACGCCAACGAGCAGACCGATTATAAAAGGCATTATCGTAGGGAGAACCCAAGCCACTTCTTCCGGAACCATACTCATACACCTATTTTTTCTACGCTACTATATAAGCGCTTAACCCGAGCGAACCAATCATACATATAGCATATAGTATTCTGTCTTCTCCACTTTTCCAGTCAAAGGGTCTACCTTAAGACCGAGCGTCTCAAGCGTGTCAACACCTATCACAGGCGTAGCGCCTTCGAAAGCCATTATCCTTAAGGGACCTCTCCTATTCTCAATCTCAGCTTCAGCCACAAACACCCTAGCCTTGACAACCCTACCGTCGCCCAGCTTTAGATCGACTTCAAAAGGAGTTTCAATAAGGTATTTCTCAGCTAGGTCTAAAGGCATCACGGTGAAGGAAGCGCCTGTATCCACTAGCATCCTATCAACTTTGAGCACATCCTTCCCTCTAAACAGTGCCTTTAAGAAAACGTGGCCCACAATTTTACCCTAAACTCTCAGGCGCTTAATAAACTCTCTGCTCTGATACGAAGCGGATATATCTGAGGGCTTAGAATAGGTTGCTAATGCGCCTCGCCTTCACCGAAGAAAAGATACTATCTGCTAAAACGGCTTTGGAGGTCATCTTCCCGAACAAAAAAACTCAAGCAGCGGCACACCTCTTCATTCAGTTCCTAAAGGAGAATAAGGGTAGGGTGAGTAAGAGCCAAGTAAGCAGATTCGCTGACAAGCTGCAGAGAGGTGAACTACTTTATGAGGGCAAGCCCCTAAGATATAGCAGAAGGAACTTCTACCTAACAATCCTAAGAAACCTAGTAGCTATGGGTTTTATTCAGAGGAATGTGCCCACTTGGGATGCGAGTAGAAGAACCACGCGATATGTGTATGCGGTCAACATCTTTGACATCCCGAAGAAGCCGCCTTCCGTGGGGTTCTGGAGGCTCGCCTACTATATCTGCAAGAAGTGGAATCTGCTCTTTGAGGAGGGTGGGGCTTCAGAGTAATTTGCTCAGATGGGGTCTCCGATACACTGCACCTCACCTTTGATTCTACGTTGAAAGTTCTTGCAGGCGAAGCACTCTAGAAAGGGCACACGCTTGTTCAGAACTGGGCAGTCAACCGCTTCTCTCTTCATCTTAGCAAGCATCTTCCCGCTCACAACACCTTTAAGGCTATCTTGTGCCTCCTTTGAGACCTTCATAGGTTTATCTAACTCAACAACCTTAACAACGTATTTGTAGTCTTCTGGCATACCAAAGTGGATGAGTAAGGCGCTTAAAAAGTTACGGCTTAATGGCTTTTAACGATGATCGACAAGAAAACCAACGTCGCTCTTTATTATCAGCTATAAATGGTAGTTGCGGGTTAAACCTTTATCCAGCTTGCGCGCATCCTTCTAATAAGGGTTGAACAAAACTAGAGCGCTTATGCTTTCATTAACCGCTATAGCCTCAGTAGTTATAGTAGAGGGGGCTGCTGGGCTATTAACAAACAGTTTAGCCCTACTCTCTGATGCGCTGCACGCCCTCTTCGACGCTCTAGCCACGCTAACACTTCTTGTCGCCACGTATCTGTCTCTGAAGCCGCCAGACGAGACACACACCTATGGTCACGGAAAGATCGAATCCATCGGGGGCTTTTTAGGTGGTCTCCTCCTCTTCGTCTTAGGTGTTGACATAGTATGGTCAGCCTTCAGGAGGCTTGCAGAGTGGGAGCATAACGTTACTCCAGAGTTAGTAGGTTTCTTAGCGATCTTCTACACGTTGGCCATAGATGGCTTAAGGATCTCTGTTTTGCACACTTCCTTGAAAGGTGAGGAGAGCGTAACGGTCAAAGCTGACCTCTTCCACGCCATATCAGACCTCTCCTCTACCCTCGTCGCCCTCGCTGGTTTTGCGAGCGCATCGTTAAACATCTTCGTTGGAGACACTTTAGCGGCGCTCATATTATGCGCCTTCATCTTCTACTTGAGCTTGAAGATGGTGTACCGAACCAGCCTTGATCTAAGCGACGCTGTGCCTAAGAGCATATTTAGTAGGGTTAAAGCAAGCATACAGACCCACCCAAATATCAAGCATTTTGATAACCTAAGGATTCGCAGAGTTGGTGACAAAATATTTGTTGATGTCGATGTAACCGTACCACAAGAACTCAGCGTCAAGGAAGCAGATCTTATCGTGAGCGATCTGCAGAAGAAGATTCAAGATACCGTAGGAAAGAGTGAGGTGTCGGTTAAACTCAAACCCTCACCTCAACAACCGACGCTTCTTGAGCGTATCCGCTATGTTGCTAGTAAAGTGGAGGGGGTTAGAGGTGTGCACAAAGTTGCTTTGACAGATGTCGGTTCGGCTCAGCATCTGACCCTCCACATAGAAGTTGACCCGAATCTACCAACCGATAGGGCGCATGAGGTCGCTGAGGAGGTTGAGAGGCGGTTGATGGAAGAGGTTAGCGGGATAGGCTCTGTGACCATACACGTAGAACCTGCACAGGAGCGTATTAAAGCATATGAGATCGAGGACAAAGATATGGTTGAGGGTATCAAAGAGGTTGTTAAGGCGAATAGATTTGTTAAAGAGGTGAGAGATGTAAAGGTATATGGTGACTATAATAAGAAGGAATATGCTGATGTTAGGTGTGTCTTAAAAGACAACCTCACAGTCGAAGAAGCGCATATCGTTGCTACAAAAATCGAGAGAGAGATTACTGAGAGGTATCCGGGGGTTCAAGTTACCGTCCACATAGAAGCTGAAGGCGACCCAAAATAATTTTTGGAGAACTCCTTTGAATAGTCTAATCTATAGAAATAAATTTAAATATTTGGCGTACATTATATCTAGCCGAGCAAAAATGGCTAAGAAGAAGAAGAAGGCTGAAGAGAAGAAGGAGAAAAAGGAAGAGAAGAAAGAAGGGAAGAAGTAGCCTCACACCCACCCTTTTTTGTTTTGATTTTTTAGGGATTTTTTAATATAGGTTGCACGCTATTGTTGGACATCCACCAGCATACTCTAAACCCGCTCCAACATATTGATCAAATATCTTCAGGTCTGGTCTCTCAAGCCCACCTAGATAAAGCACCTGCTCACTTTTACTACCATATCTGTAGACGGTTATCCCCTTACAGCCCAGCTTATACGCCAACATAAAGACCTTGCGCACATCCTCGGTCGTAGCCTCATAAGGTAGATTCACAGTCTTAGAAACAGCATTATCAGTATACTTCTGGAAGGCAGCCTGCATCTTAACGTGCCACTCAGGTGGCACATCAAAAGCAGTTTGAAAGATCTCTTTAACGTGCTCGGGCACTTCAGCTAAACCCCTTAGCGTTCCTGTCTTCGCTATCTTATGCATAAGCTGCTCGCTGTAGAAGCCTTCTCTCTTAGCAACCTCCTCAAAATAGCGGTTTACCTCAAGGAGCCTCGTCCCCTCAAGCACATTCCTAACGTAGCTAACAGCGAAGATAGGCTCTATTCCGCTTGAACAGCCAGCTATGATCGAAATCGAACCCGTTGGAGCTATCGTCGTGACCGTAGCGTTCCGCATAGCGCTATACCCTTTCTTCTCCCAGACACTCCCGTGGAAGTTTGGGAAGCTCCCCCTCTCTTCTCCGAGCTCTCTAGAGCGTTCTCTACACACTTCGGTTATGAAGCGCATAACATCCTGAGCGATCTGTAGAGCCCTCTCTGAAGCGTAGGGTACGCCTAGCTGTATAAGCATCTCAGCGAAGCCCATAACACCCACACCGATCTTCCTATTCGATTTCGTAACCTGCTCAATCTTCTTCAAAGGATACTTGTTAGCATCTATAACATCGTCGAGGAACTGAACAGCGAGCCTAGCGGTCTCCTTCAGCTTATCCCAATCGATCTTACCATCCTTAACCATCTTTGCAAGGTTAATCGAACCTAAGTTACAGGATTCATATGGTAGGAGGGGCTGTTCACCACACGGGTTTGTGGCTTCTATCCTACCCACATGAGGTGTCGGGTTAGCCTCATTTATCCTATCTATAAACAGTAGACCGGGGTCACCAGTCGACCAAGCCATGGTGACTATAAAGTCGAAGACGCTACGCGCAGGCATCTTCTTGACCTCTTGACCAGTCCTAGGGTTGATGAGGCTGTACTCTTCGCCGGCTTCAACCTTCCTCATGAATTCATCTGTTATAGCTACTGAAAGGTTGAAGTTAGTGAATGCGTTTCCACCGCTCTTACAGCCTATGAACTCCATTATATCTGGGTGTGTGACGTCAAGCACACCCATATTGGCGCCCCGCCTTCTCCCGCCTTGTTTAATAACTTCTGCCGCTGCATCAAATATGCGCATAAAGGAGACTGGGCCTGAAGCTACACCGTGTGTCGATCTAACTATATCGCCCTTAGGTCTCAGTTTGGAGAATGAGAAACCTGTTCCTCCGCCTGACTGGTGTATGAGCGCCATATACTTTAGGGCATTAAAGATGCCCCTTATCGAGTCCTCCACT
>CAYQXI010000121.1:0-6959 GCA_964421575.1 uncultured Nitrosopumilales archaeon | reverse complement strand
ACGCTGAAAAATACTGTGCTTAATCTGAGGAGAAAGGGTGCGAAGAGGGTTCATGTAAGAGTAGGGAGCCCAGCGATTATATCTTACTGCCCCTTCGGCACAGAAGTCCCTCCTATAGATGAGCTCATTGGCAAGGCTTTGTCAAAGGATGAGATCGCTGAGATAATAGGCGCAGACAGCTTCTCCTACCTCTCAATAGATGGTTTAGTCAAAGCTATAGGGCTGCCTAAAGAGATGCTGTGCCTTGGCTGCTTCACAGGAGAGTATCCAAGCAAGGAGGAGGCTTAGATGAAGATACTTGGTGTAGGCTCAGGGGCTAGAGAGCACGCGATAGCCAAGAAGCTCTCAGAGAGCAGATATAACCCAAAGATCTACTGGATAGGTGAAAACAGGAACCCGGGGATACTGAGGATATGTGAGAGAAGCGGGGGAGAGTTCATACAAGGCAGCACAACAGACCCCGAGTTCGTAGGCTCAACCGCTAAGAGGCTTGGCGTTGACTTTGTCTTCGTAGGCCCCGAAGAGCCAAACTTCCATGGGGTGCCGGATCGCTTAGAGACGCTGAAGATACCTTGCATAGGCGCTAACAGAAGCGTAGCCCTAATAGAAATGTCGAAGGCTGAGATGAGGCGCCTACAATGGGAGTATGATGTGCCGGGTAAACTCCTTTTCCAGACATTTAGATCGGCTGAAGAAGCCTATACAACCCTACAACGGTACTCTGAGACGCTCACTTGGCTCCAAAACGTTGCGTTAAAGCCTGCTAGGCAGGCTGGCGGCAAAGGTGTGAAGGTGGTTGAGGATAGGCAGATCTATCTCCACGATGAGAAGCAGAGGTTCAAGTCTAAGCACGTCGGCTGGTTGGAGGGCTATATGCGTGGATACGGTGACATTGAGGATAAGATTCTTGTCGAGGAGAATGTGTGGGGACCAGAGTATACGCTGCAGTGCTTCACCGACGGTAAGACAGTCCTCGGGATGCCGATGGTGCAGGATAACAAGAATGCCCACGAGTTCGATATAGGGACTGAAACTGGTGGAATGGGTTCGATCTCCGGACCAGATATGTGCCTACCCTTCCTCACGATGAGCGAATATGACGAGTCTCTGCGTATAGTAGAGAAGATGGTCTCAGCTATACAGGACAAGACCGGTAAGAGGTATCACGGTGTAGTTGCTGGTCAGATGATGCTTACTGAAATAGAGGGACCTACCATAATAGAGATGTATAGTAGGTTAGGCGACCCAGAGGCGCTTAATGTGCTGCACACATTAAAGAATGATCTTGTAGACGTATGCTTAGCTATAATAGATGAGAAACTCAGCAGCATCAACTTAGAGTTCGAGAAAAAGGCGGTTGTTGTGAAAGCGGTTGCGCCTAAAGGCTACCCCGATAACAGGCGGCTCGCAACAGGCCACCCAGTCGAGGTGGATGAAGCTAAGATCGTGGAGGGGGGCTGTGAATTATTCTGGGCATCTTGCGACCTCAAAGAAGACGGTAGGATCATATCGGCGGGTTCAAGGCTAGTGGAGATACTCGCTTCAGGCGAAACCTTGCCGGAGGCTTCAGCAAGGATAGAGAAGGTTATATCAGCGGTTAGGTTAGCAGACGGCTGGGGATTATTCCACCGAAGTGACATAGGGTCTGAGGAGCTTCTAAAGAGAAGGGCTGAACTAGCAGAGAGGGTAAGAAGACTCTATCTTTATAGGTTAGAGAAGGGTACGGTTGGGAAGAGGGTTGATTGGTTGCCCGGTGTAGGTAAAGTGGATCCAGTAAAGATGCTGAGAGAGGGGTTGAGGAGATGACGGTGCCTATAGGTGTATTGGCTTCTGGTAGAGGGACAAATCTCCAGGCGATAATAGATGCTATAAGATCGGGTTACATAAAGAACGCGGAGATCAAAGTGGTGATAAGTGATAGAGCAGAGGCATACGCTCTAGAGAGAGCTAGGGCAGCATCTATACCAGCCGTCTACTTAGATCCAACACCTTACAAAGGGAGAAGGGAAGAATATGACAACCTCATCATCAAGACGCTAATAGAATACGGTGTTACACCTGAGGAGGGGCT
The DNA here is from genome assembly GCA_964421575.1 of uncultured Nitrosopumilales archaeon. Lineage (GTDB taxonomy): Archaea > Thermoproteota > Nitrososphaeria > Nitrososphaerales > JAAOZN01 > JAAOZN01. The sequence continues at coordinate 4,888 of CAYQXI010000121.1, read as the reverse complement.
TGTGCTTCTAGCTGGCTACATGAGAATACTGTCACCAATGTTTATTCAACGCTACAAGATGCGCATACTAAACATCCATCCATCACTCTTACCCGCTTTCCCTGGGTTAAGAGCGCAGAAGCAAGCTCTCGAATACGGCGTCAAGTACACTGGGTGCACGGTTCATTTTGCAGATGTGGAGGTGGATAAGGGGCCCATAATACTACAGGCAGTGGTTCCTGTCTACGATGATGATACCGAGGAGACGCTCAGCGAAAGGATACTGAAGGAGGAACATAGAATCTACCCAGAGGCAGTAAAGCTCTTCGTAGAAGGAAGGTTAAAGATCGAGGGTAGAAGGGTGAAGATACTCTAGCTACCACTAACCTCTTTAAGCTTTTCATCTATTATACCCAGTGAAACCTTCTGCTGATCTATGTGTATAGTCATCCTAGGTGAAAGTATGCTTATCCTTATCGAGCCGAAGCAGCCTGGGTTCCTTTCATTATAAAGATCTTCCCACCTCAAGTAGTCTTCTACAGTTTTATAGCATCCAAAGAGGAGCAGATTATATCTACCTTCACTTATACGGTAGGCTAAAGTGATGTGGGGGTCGTTTTTGATCTGCTGCATAACAACCTCTAAAGACCTTCTGACTTCAACCAACGCTAGCACAAGAAGGTAGTTGGGCGGAACGAAAAAGTGTGGAAATCTGCATAAAGGGTTCAAGATTATGCCGCTATTCTGCATCTTAATTAACCTATTGAGAACCGCCTTCCTACTTAACCCAAGCTCCTTTGCCAGAAGGGTTTCGTTGACCCTAACACCTTCCCCTCTTAGTAGATGCTTTAAGACCTCAATCGCCGCTTCATCAAGCTCGTAGCCATTAACCTCGACAGACCCTTTCTCCTTGAACTCCTTTTCAATAAGCTCTATAGGCGTGCTCGGCTCATACTTGAATATCGCCTTATTTGAGAAGTAGTAGTTGTGTGAAGGTGCTCTCTTACTCCTCTCAGGTATCTTACCTTCAGCCGCTATCTTCTCCCTCCAAAGATGGTAGTCCCAAACATCCTTATGGAACTCGAAGATCACCATGTTACTCTCACCCTCCCTAACCCTATAGGCTGCGAACACATTCTTATCGTTCTTCAACCACTCTATCGTCTTCTCATCGTAGGGTAGATCTGCGTAAGAGATTACGAGAAGAGGGTATTCTTGGAAGAGCGCTTTAAATGGGAAAACGGGTCTATCGAGTATACCATAATTTAACAGAGCGGCCACACGATTTCTAATCGTTCTCTTATGCCGCTTAAGCATCTTTGAGAGAGCAGATATGTTGATTTCTACACCATAACCCGAGCAGACTCTCTGTAGAATCATTAGATCAATAGCATCATAGACCCGCTGCACTGACTCTCAACACCCTTAACTCGCCGACGCTTAAAAATCTTTTACAATTCTGCTTGTGTGATAAATACGGAGAATATTCAGAGGAAGAAAGTGGGTGCGCTCTAAACTGGTCGTATTCTCCTCCTTGGTAGTGGATACCTCGGCGAGGTTCGATACCGCGAGAATATATGCGTCAGTAAGAGAGAACTTGCGTTGGAACACTAAAACCTTCTGATTATGTAAGTTGTTCATCCAAAGGTGGTGGGCGATCTTGGAGTGTCCCGATAGATCTTTACGCTTTTACGGCGGTAACATCACTTGAGAGAAAGCAGACTTGTGCCAAAGATGAGTCTAATCTTCGCTAGACACTTCTTTCCCCTTTTTCTTCCTGAATTTCGCTTATAATTCACATATACTCGAAATTAAAAATTGTTTAAGACTGATTTCTTAGATCTGAAAGGCTTCGCCTGGTCTAGGTGCGTAAGCTTCGAACCCAAAGTCTTCTTTAACGGCTTTGGCGAATGATATGCAAGATTCTTCTTCGCCGTGGACCATAAGGATCTTCGGATTGCCTCTAACTTTACGTATTAGATTCATTAGCCCGGTTTTGCCGCTGTGGGATGAAAAGTCGAATCTTTTTATCTCAGCCTTTACTTTTGTTGGTCTGCCGTTTACAAGTGCCAAGCCTTTCTCTAGGAGGGTTCTTCCCGGGGTTCCTTGGACTTGGTAGGCTACTATAGCTATAGCATTTCGCTCTCTCTGCGCTATCTGCTGGTTGTAGAAGACGGCTGCGCCACCAACCAGCATACCTGCGGGTGAGATTATGACTGATGGTGTGTTGATGATCCTCTTTCTCTGCTTCCAAGATGTTACCACTTCTACGTTGTTTATCGCCTTTCTGAAAGCTCTTGGGTCTCGTAGATACTCTGGGTATCTGAATAGGATCTCATTGGTCTTTAGAGCCATGCCATCCATGTAAATTTGGTAGGGAAAGTTATGCGAGCTTAGTACGCAGGCTATTTCCTGCGCGCGCCCGACTGAAAAGGCGGGTACGAATAGTGTGCCGCCGTGTTCGACGACTTCTTTAGCGTATTCTACGAAGCTTTCCTCAACCTCTTTTCTGGGTGGGTGGTCTTCGGTTGCGTATGTGCTTTCTGTTATTAGGAGGTCAAGTTCGCCTACTTCGTAGTCAGCGCCTCTTAGGAGCTGGGTGTCTTCGTCGTTTATGTCTCCTGTGTAGAGGATGCGTTTCCCTTCTCCTTCTAGTAGTATTGAGGTCGAGCCTGGTATGTGCCCGGCGTCGTAGAAGGTTACTTCGAAGTCGAAGATTTTCACTCTGTGGTCTGGTCTTATGGTTATTGTCTTCTTCATCATTTCGAGTAGGTCTAGGTATTCGAAGGGGAGATAGAACCCCGAGATTCTGAGGAAGTCTTCTATAAGTAGCCTTGTAAGCTCTAATGTAAGTGGTGTTGTGTAGGTTCTGGGGCCGTTGCTTAGGTAGAAGAGGGGCAATGCGCCTGAGTGATCTAGGTGTGCGTGGCTCAGTAGGATGGCATCTACATCTTTGGGCTGCACATGCACAGGGAAGCCTATCTCCTTCTGCACCAAGACTCCAAAGTCGAGGAGGAGGTTTGCGTTCCTACCCTTCAGTAGCACTGCTGATCTTCCTACTTCCCTTGCTGAGCCGAGGACCCTTACTTCCATCTTCAGATTACCTTTTATAGTCATCTTTTTGAATAGGTGGTAAGTTAAGTCTTTCGCTAGAGGGTGGTTGGGTGATATTAAGACCGTTCCCACCTAACGTCCGCTTTGACGGCTGTAGCCTAATCACCGGCTTCCACGGTATAGGTGCTACTGGGTACTGGACTGTGAAGTATCTTATCCAGAGGCTTATGCCTGAGAGGGTTGTCGTATTTGACTCTGATCTCATAGCGCCTATTTCTTCAACTTTCCAGGGCAGGTTGGTCACACCATACGAAGTCTTCAGAAAGGGTTCACTCGCTATATTGAAGGTGGAGGCGCCTCCATATAAGGATTCTGATGTGGAGTTCTTCAGAGCAATAGGGGAGTGGATTATTCAATCTGGTTTTAAGGAGGCTGCGCTTGTAGGTGGGTTGGATTCGAATCTTAGGTATGATGATTCTACTTATCGGATAGCGTATACCTCCAGTTACAAGCCGATTGGTGAGTTGGCAGAGGCGAAAGTCTTGGAGGACGATCACATCATAGTCGGCCCTGTAGCGATTCTTCTGAACTACTTTGAAGCAAGAGGATACCCCGCGTTTGCGATATTGGCTTATGCCTCTACCGAGCGCATGGATCCGAGGGCTACTGCTACAGCTGTTAGTGTGCTGTCAAGGCACTATGGGTTTGAGGTTGATGTTTCGACGCTACTTAGGGGGGCTGAGATCATAGAATCTGAGCTGCAAAAGGCTCAGGCGAAGGCAAGTAAGGCGGGTGAATCTATCTATACTTAGGGTGCTGCGTGGATAGTGCGTAGCACTTCTTCAGCGGCCTCTTTCTGCCCCTTCGAGCCTCGTCTACAATAGTCTAGTAGCTTTATGTTGAGTCTTTTGGCTAATGTTGCTAGTTTGGCGTGTAGGTGCTTGTTTAGGCAGACCGCTACTATCTGCTTGTATCCTCCTTCCTCTATTATTCTTTTAGCTTCATTGTGTAGGGTTTGTGTGGGTAGGTTGTTTAGGCTGGATGGATAAAGTGTTTGCGAAAGGGGGTAGATTTCTGTGAGCTCCATGGGTATCAAGCGATAAATTGGTGACAAGTAGAGAAGTTGATGGTCTTCTACCTCTTCTAAGAGCCGTCTACAGAATGGCGTTGCTAGAACTCTCTCTTCGCTCAGCAGAGTGAATATTATCAACGTGTGTTTCTTCTTCGGATGGTAGTCTCTTCTGAGCTTTGCTACCGCTCTCTGCACCTCTGGTCTCCTCAAATCTTCCTTTGTGTAGAGGTAGATGGCTCTCCTTTTGTATAGTGGTGTTCCATCTTCCAAGAGCTTGGTATATTTTGTAAGGTCTTGAAATGCTGACCAGAGCCTCGGGTGGCTTCTAGCTTTAAGCGCTACGATCTCCCAGAGCCTCCCATCTAGTATGGCTTGTCTGATCTGCTTAAGTTCTGATTGTAGGAGGTAAAGGTTGTGTGTGGCTAAGAGCCTTATGCGTTCTGCTTTCTCTGAGACCCTTATTTCGTTTAGTGTGTGCTGTGTGCAGATCGGGCAGGGGCAGGCTAGCTCTGCTATTTCGTCGAGTTTTAGGGTGCCGGTTGGTGTTAGGTACCGGTCGTCTTTAGCGTATAGTATGTAGGAGGCTGAGTCAAAGAGGTCGCAGCCTAGGGCTACTGCTAGGGGCATCGTTAGAGGGTGGCCTGCGCCAAAGAGGTGGAGTGGTCTGTTTAGGGGTATGTTTGTTTTAGCCGCCATTATCATTTTGACCAAGTGTCTGTAGTGGTATGACTTCATGACTTCGGTTGGGCTTCCTAGGGCGTGTAGGTCGAAGGGTAGGGTTGA
>CAYQXI010000120.1:0-3008 GCA_964421575.1 uncultured Nitrosopumilales archaeon | reverse complement strand
TGAGGATACGCTTTACCTACCTCTAGCACCGAATTAAAGAAGAGGCTATCGGTCTCCTTTAGAATGTTCCGTTTCGTTACAACGATAAGATTGCTCCAACCCCTTCTCACAACCTCCTCAAATGCACGCCTAGCCACGCGCAAAGAGGCGCTGCGGGTTATCTTCCTCACAGCAATCGCGGTGTCTTCGCTGAGCCGAACATCTAAGCCACTATACAAGCCTTCAGTAGCTTCCCTAACACAGACGAAGTCAACTGATCCTAGCGGGCCTTCAGCACCTTTGAATGTTTTGATCGGCCTTATGTTGGCGTATAGATTGAACTTCTGCCTTATACTCACAGCTACGCTCCTTGGTGTGTTTGGGTCTGGGGGTGTAGTCGTTGGTCCTTTAAAACAGGCATCTGAATTCTGCAGTATCTCCCAAGTTTCTTTAGGTATAAAGGAGTCACCACCGTGCTTCTGCCACCACTCATACCCAGCGTCACAAACCTTAATCTCTACTTGAGCATCAACGGCCTTCAGAACTTTTATCATGCAATCCACTAACTCAGGTCCGCAGCCGTCTCCTCTGATTAAGGCAACCCTCTTAACCACTCTAAACCACCGTCCAGCCACTAATATCTTATCTCAAAGCCCTTAAACTCGCCCTTATATTCTTCACGCATAACATCCACCGACTCCACTTCAGCGCCGACCGGGCCGCGCTTACACCACTCGACGAACTTCGCCAGATTCTCCTCCTCTCCTTCGACTACGATTTCAACACGTCCATCCCTTAAGTTTCTAACCCAACCCGTCAATAAGAGTGACTCAGCAACCCTCTTCGCATTAGCCCTATAAAAGACACCTTGCACATACCCTGAGACGTAAATATGCAACCTACCCTTAGCCAAACTTTCACGACATACTGTTAAGGTAGAATATAAGTTCATTGCTGGTGAAAGATTACATTCGGTATGATACTTTTTAGTGCGGGTATCAGTAAAATACTTTATAGTCCGCTCTCTAAATCGAGGCGGGGGATGCCTATCTCTAAGAGCATTGCGCCAACTGTTGGGTTCATTCTAGTAATTCTATCAATAATCACGTTAAAGCTTGGATCCTCTATCTTCGCGGCAGCTTCATTCCTAATGGCGCTACTTGGACTTATCTTCATTCTCTTACCCGATCTTAAGAAAGCAAAACTGGGCTCTATGCGATCGTTCGCTAAAAGTAGTCTCTCTGCTACGCCCTCCACACCAGATGAGGCTACTGATAGATGCGCTATCTGCGGTAGGCCCGTGCCACCTGATGTAGCGTATTGTGATGAGTGCGCTAAGAAGAGGGGGTAGCGCTCAGATCACCACTTTCTCCTATCTCCTTCAAGAAGCCCTTTCCCAAGGTGAACTTGGTCAATATGCTTGGACAAAGAGGTCTTATCTGGAAACATAGAGTCGCAGTATGGGCATCTTAAACCCTCAGCCATAAACACCACCAATAAGTGTTAGATAAGACTCGCTATATATTATTGTTGTCTAAGCCCTCCACCAATCAAAGGCGATAAACTCAACCTTCTTTCTAGGCACATCAGCGACAGCCAATATGAACTGCTTTCTAACCGTAGTAGCCAACCTACCTGATAAGATGATTCGGGTAGCTGTAAGGTCGTGCGAAGGTTTAACAACCTCAATAAGATAAGGTGCGTGGTCTATTCCCGGCCCATGCTCATAAACAGCGAAGTCACAGCCGAACTTAATGCCGGGGCTTACTACAAAGCCCGCTTCTCTGAGATGCTTATACACTAGATACTTTTCTGGGAAGTCAAGGTACTCAGATTTGCATATCTCTCTTATGCTCTTTAAACTCATCTTTCGGTGTGATGGTGAGTGCGTTATAGAAATTTTACCCTTTTCAAGAAGATAGTAGCCTTCTATCAGATCTAGCACGAGCGGTGCATTAAATTCAGCGTTCTTAGGTTTAGGTATGCCTAGGGGTTTGCCGTAAAACCCTTCTTTAAAGAGTGCCCTCGCGTCCTCAATATTCCAGATAATAATTCTGTTACCTACCAGCTCGGCTTCCATAGCGCTGCTTCCTCATCTTATAGGCTGAGTGCGATTATGGTAACCGAATCGGCGGCTTTAAGGCATTGATCAGCCATACTCTCTACTCTCTCAATTATATCTTTCAGCACAAGTACTTCCTTGAAGGAATCTAGTTCGCTCAAGAGCTTCAAAGTAAGGGCTCTGTATTGGTCATCAACTTGCCTTTCAATCTTTTGAATACTGTTTGTTAGATCGATGGCTAGGTTTGGGTTTATGGTCAAAGCCCGAACGACCTCATTAAGTCTGTAAACCATTTCAACCGCAAGATCGATCACAGAAGAAAGATCCTTTAACAGCGAGGTCTTCTTAAAGTCTGTAAGCTTAAACCCAGCCAGTCTGAAGGCTGCGCTTGATATGTAGCTAGCTATCTCCTCTATATCATATGCTGCACGCAACACATCTTCACGGTTAATAACCATAGGACCTAAGTCAGCTAACTCCCTCGTTAACATTCTCCGAAGATTCTCAACATCATCCTCAGCCTTCATAATCGACTCCGCATATCTATTTAGTGCTTGCTGATCATTCTCAAGTAGGGCGGGAAAGGTCTCAGAGAGTTCCCTAGCCGCCTCCAGCACACGCTTAGCCTCATCCTGCAATATAGATAGCGTCTTCCTCCTCGCCTGAATTTCGCTGCTACTGCTGAACATAATATTTCCAATATCTGTTAGGCTCTTTGATTAATAATTTTTACGGAGTCAAGTTGTTGCTAACCCCCAAACCTTACACATAAAAGTTATTTAGAAGCTCTGCAACCTAAAACGTCTTGGGGACCGTAGCTCAGCTTGGTTAACGAGCCGGCCAAGGAGCGTTCGAGAGCCGAAGAGGCATGGCGACGCTGATAACCGAATTAGCGCGTTAGCGCTACGGTAGAGGTCCGCGGTTCAAATCCGCGCGGTCCCACTTATATGTAGGGCATTTGGGCTAA
>CAYQXI010000119.1:0-8635 GCA_964421575.1 uncultured Nitrosopumilales archaeon | reverse complement strand
CCCCGCCGGTGACGAGTAGCTCACGCTTCTCCGTAAAGGCAAGAGCACGCTCAGTTACCTCACAAAGCATAGCGAATCCCGTCTCCTGTACTGAGTATGCCAGATCTTCGAGTGACTCACCAGAGGCTAAAAGGTTCTTCGCGGCTGTCAATAAGCCTGAGAACTGGACATCATTCCCCTTTACCGTGTAGGGTAGGTTTACGTATCTTTTGGCAGATTTCGCAAGCTCTTCGATCTTTCTGCCTGCTGGTGAAGCAAAGCCTGCTGCTCTACCGAACTGGTCAAGCAGCTGCCCTATAGTTATGTCAAGAGTCTCGCCGAATATCCTCCACCTACCTTTTGAGTGGGCTGAGATTAATGTGTGCCCACCTGAAACTAGCAAAACAAGTGGGTCACCGAAGCCGGCCTCAAGTATAGCGATTTCAATATGCCCAACCGCGTGGTTTACTGGTACTAGTGGTAAATTAAGGTAAGATGCGAACGCTCTAGCAACCGTGGCGCCGACTCTTAAACATGGACCTAAACCCGGTCCTGCTGAGTACGCTATAAAGGAAAGGTCTCTGGCCCTTATTCCAGCCGCTCTTAGAGCCTCCTCTATCACAGCAGCGGCCTTCTCAGCGTGGTGTCTGGATGCTTCTCGTGGGTGAATGCCGGAGCCTTCTGGAGGTGTATAGACGGATTTGGCATCTGATAAGATTTCACCTGTAGATTTGACTACGGATGCTCCGAAGGTGTGGGCTGTCGACTCGATACCTAAGCCATATATCACCTTGTCTAAACGGGGTAGCATAGATTACTCCGCATCATCTAAGTGGGTTTGTGCGCCCTATAAAGGTCGCCTAAGAGTTCAATGTAGGGCTTAACCTCTATTAGAAAGTCATCAAACTTAGCCTTCTCGTAGGTAAATTCAACATTGCCACCTTTGACGACACACTTCGCCATAAGGACGATACCCTTACTTCTCTCAGGCTGCTGTGGGTTGAGTTCTGGGAAGTAGATCAAGGCGCCGTAACCGACTTTATGATCCTTCATCTTGAAGATCAAGTTATAATACATACTCATCGTCTTTGTGAATTCTCTCATCTGCTTTCTCCTACTCTCCGAGCGCTTAACCTCCTCGAAGCCGCCACTTGTCAGCGTGTCGACCATCTCTTTGAGAAACTTCAGATCGCAAACCCTCTTTGTGTAGCCACCATATTCTATCGGAATTTCATATACAGAGTGTATAACAGTGTCCCAGTCATCTATATATCTGAACTTCTTACCGGACTCAAGAAACATTTCACGCCTGAGCTGCTCCTCCAACAGATCCTCTATCTTTATTTCTTTGCCTATCTTCTTAATGCTCAACCCTTCTAACCACAGAGCTATGCACAGCCGTTACGAATAAAGATATAGGTGCCCTATATTAGAGTAAAGCGTGGGATACTTGCCTAAGATATCATTTATCTCCGCTGAAGTTTCGTTTCATTTACACGCGACTGAAGATGAAGAGCGGTGCTTATTGATCTTCTCGAACACACTAGACGTGGACCCCCTCGACTTCACTAAAACGGTTTTAGAGGGGCATTATGGTAACGAGGTTAAGAGGTATGTTATCCACTTAACTGGGCGTAGGGCTGATGAGTGGGGGAAACAGCTCCTACAAAAGATGGACGAAGCGGATAGGAGGAGAATCGCAAACGAGGTTGAAAAGTATCTCGACGAGCACGGGAAACTCTACCTCAGGCTAGACAAACAGAGCCTTATAGATGGTGTAATCAGAGCTGGTGTCGAAGATGTTGTGAGAGTGAAGTTAAAGCCTCGGTTAAAATGGGACAAAAGAAAGATGAGAGATGATTATGTGGAGCTGCTTCTAAACCCCCTAGATCCTTAACCTCTACCTAAGAAGTCAGCCAGTCTCGGCATCATAGTTTCTAGCTGCTCTCTCATAAGCATCTGATAGTAGTTGAGAATGATATCAACCATAAGGAGGATACCTATCCCTGAGCCGAAGACGCCTAGGACTTGTGAACCCCCTGCTATAAGACCTATGAGTACGCCGCTAATTATCGTTAAGGTTGGAATATACTTATTCAAGATGCTTTCAACAGAAACACTACTCCTCCTAAAGCCAGGGACTTGAACATTCGCATCTAGCAGACTCTTAGCTACAGCCTTTGGTGATAACCCACCGATTTCAACCCAGATCTTCGCGAAGAGCACAGCGAATCCCACCATAATCAGAATCGAGGTGACAGTGCGTATGGGCTCAGCCATTGCTACATCTGGTGAAGTTGGAATTGACATATAGTAGAGGAAGCCTCCGGTTGGTCCTGCTCCTGGATTGGTCGGGTCAAAGGTTACGATAGCGTTTAAGATCGGGTTATCATTATTTGGATTAAGATTTCTCCAAAGTAGTTGGGAGAAGAAAGTTATGTTAGCTATCAACGCGGATGTTAAAATGATGGGTATGTTTGACACATACATCAGCTTGATTGGGTATACGCCTGAGAAGCCTCGGTATTTGGTAGAGGTTATTGGAATTTCGATTCTAATCCCCGAGATGTAGATTATTGCTAGGATAACCAATAATGTGATAAGCAGTGTTGAGATGCTAGGCAAGCCATGGGGTCTGAACCAAGCTTCGTGAGGCACACCTGCTAATGTGGTGTTGATGGCGTGTGGAATAGCACCAAAGTATCCTTCGCCGGTCGGTAGTATGCTGAACATGTCCCAGAGTATGCGCTGGGCCACACCAGCCATGATGAAGAGTGATATACCGCTCCCTATACCCCAACCCTTCTGTATGAGCTCGTCAAGTAGCATAACGACTATTCCTGCAAATAGGAGCTGGGCGAGTATGATTATGATGGTAGTCGAGGGGAGGTTCCTACCGAAGGCTCCACCAGCGATGTAAGCCGAAGCCTCTACTACGATGACAATAATGGTAAGTATTTTGGTAGCTGAGGTGAAGAGGGCTCTATCCTCAGGCTTCTTAAAATCGACCTTAAAGATCTCAGCTCCCTTCAGCAGCTGGAGAATAAGACCAGCTGTGACGATTGGTCCGATGCCAAGCTCCATAAGTGTACCTTGAGCGGACGCAAATATTATCCTGGTAAATGCGAGCGTATCTTGACCTCCGACTGCAACACCGTAGAGTGGAACCTGAGCCATAACAAGGTAGATAACGAGAGCGATAGCAGTCCAGATGAAGCGCTCTGTTAGACTAGGCTTTCTAGCTGGTTTTGGGACCTCTGGTAAGATCGTTGAAACGGATGAGACGAAGTTTCTGAACGCACTCATACCCGCTTTAACCCACTATTACTTGACCACCAGCCGCTTGTATCTTGGCTTTTGCTTGCTCAGTACACGATTTGACAACCACCTTTAATGGTATCTTAACGCTTCCAGCGCCAAGTAGCTTCTCGTACCCTAGGTTGGTCAAGTTGATTTCAGAGGTGTTTTGTGATTGCGAGAGGGTTTCTAGTTCGCCAACATTGATCCACTTACGCGGCTTGGACGCGCGCTTCGGCTTCAATGAATCTTTGCCGAAGTGGTCAGGTGCATACTTTACTGTCCAGCTCCACTTATGCTTGTGTAGTCCGGCATTGCCTGTACCGCCCTTCTGACCGCTCTTCCTATGTTGCCCAACTTGGCCCCATCCGTGTGTTCTAGAGCCACGTAGCTTTCTCACTTTACGAAGCCTTGTCGGCATACCTACTTACCCTCTTCAACCACAACCATAGCGTTCTGGCCGGCATAAATCTGTTTACTAAATGCATCATACATCACAACATCTTCAAAACAAGCTTCGGTAGCTCCGGGTTTTCACCCAACAAGCCATCTTCATAAAGCCGCCTACTTGAGGCTTGAAAGCCCCCTCTCGGAGGATGTAGGGCAAAGAACGGCTTGATCATCTTAAGCTTATTAAGAGAAACCTTGCCTTCAGCTAAGGAAGCAGCTAGTGAAGCGAAGTCCTCAAACCCGAGCTTTTTAACATCTTCGAGTGTAAGGCGCTTCCTGCGTGAAACCTTACCACGCTTTTCTAACAATTCTTTAATCAATTCGGCGTCTACAGGAGACCAAGCGACATAATCTTTAACCCTCTTAAGCATACCTTTTATCGAAGGCGTATCAGCAACTAAAGTTGCACTAAACCGCTTGTGGAGGTTGAGAAGGCGTAGGGTCATTTCAGCCCAATGTGGAACGTTTACCGTCCCCCTTAACCTTACAACCAACAGACAAGCCATAGATAACATCACCCTCTACCTATCTCGTCGTCAGATTTAACTTATGCATATTCTTGAAAGCGTCATACACAGCGTTGGTAATCGAAGATGGTGTGTTTGTGGAACCGAAGGTTTTTGTCCAAGCATCTACCACACCAGCCAAAGAAAGCATCTTTCGGACAGTTTCACCAGCAACTAGACCCAGACCTCTTGGACCAGGTATTATCTCTACTGTTACACTACCTGCCTTACCAGTTATCTTGTAGGGAACGCTGTGCGGTCTTGAGCATCTACACTCCCAGCTCCCACACCCGAGTTTAACAGGTATGACGTTTAGAAGCGCAGCAGTAGTAGCCTTTTCGATGGCGCTTCTCATCTGCATAGCTTTGCCTCTTCCAACACCGAACCAGCCTGGTGAGCCTACCGCAACTATGGCTACGAATCTCGTGATTTCTCCTGCGTCAGTCTGCTTCTGCACTATGCCGGCGCTTATCACCTCAGATTTGAGGTCTGGTAGAAGTGTTCGGACGATCTCGGGCTCTCTTATTCGATACCCTTGCTCGAAGATGGTGCTTAGGGAAGTTATCTTCCCGCTCTGCACAAGCATACCTAGCTTTGTTCTTGCAGTCCAGATCTGCGTTTCTCGTGCTTCCAAACTCACTTCGCCATCACCTTCAACAACTTCGTCTTAACGGATGACACATGCTTAACATATTCTTCAGGTTTAAAGCGGCGAGAAAGTAAGAGGGAGAACTTCTTCTTATATACTTCTGGAGAGGAGTTTAAGAGCATATTAGCGTATTCAGCGATATGCTTACCGAGCAGACGGTCTTCGTTTGGCAGAGTTTCGATATCAACGGGCACCTCTACACCTGCATCAACAACACCTTTAACGAAAGCTGCAACCCTAGAGCCGCGAACATAGGGTTTTGGGCCGAGGTAGAGGACTGCATACTTAATACCTTTTGCTACCGCTTTTGCGCCTAGTAGTAGACCGGTGAGGTAAGCTGCGGGTATGTTCTTTCTTGAACCCTTCCAACCATATTTAGAGAGCTCTTTTGAGTTAGATGAAACTAGAACTACGTCGCCACCTATCTTCGCTTCGTGTATCTGACCATATATTGTGTAGTTGCTTATATGAACTGTGAGGAATGGTTTTCTACCGTATAATAGAAGCCTCCTCTTTCTGTAATCGGTCTTGCCTTCTCTTCTTCTCCTGAATATAGGTATATAGCTCTTTGCCTTGCTCATACTTTACTCACTTCTTTAACCAACTCATTTAAGTGGCGTATACTTCTCACTTGCCCGCCTTTGATCTGGCGGTAAAGCTGGTCGAAAACCTTACCTGTTATAACACCTCGGTCTCTAAGCAGCTTAAGTCTACGCCTTAACGCCCTAACACGAGTAACCCAGCGCTCCTTCTTACCCATCCTAGCGGTTTTAGCACCCTTTTTGCTACCAGGTCCACGTTTAGCCTTCTTCTTTTTATCCAACTTGTGCCTACCTCTCGATACGCCCTTTTTAGGCTCAGCCCAGATCGCACCTTTTTTGATCAAGGCTCTTATGGAATCTCGAGTTATGGCGTCCGCTATCTCATCTGTTGCATTAGGGTCGAATCTAACTCTGCTGACGCCAACCTTCAATATTTCTGCTGCCAACCTCTTCTTTGCGCTAAGATCCATAGACTTAGCCTCCTCGCTTTACACCAGTTGGGTTAAGAACCTTTATGCCCAACTCTTTTGCCTTCGCCAATATCTCCATCCTCTTTCTAGCACCTACTGTATGGGCTATTCTAGCAGCGTCTGTCTCAGGGTTGAGGTGCTCTAGATCAGAAACGTTATACACAAGCACATCTCTGAAACCGCTTGGATGCAGCCCCCTAACGGCTGCTGGCCCTCTATAACCCACCTTCACAATCTTTGGCCAGCCTTTAGCCCGAAGCCTCATCTTGCTATCTATACCCTTTGGTTTACGCCATGATGGCTTGATCCTCTTATACCTCCAACTCTCCTGCCTAACAAACTCTGGTCGCCTTGATGCGATCTCTTCCCGCAGCTTGAGTAGTTCTTTGATGTCGGCTCTGCTGCTCATGGGTTCACCACCTTTTCATAGATGTAGATGCCGTCCAAGAACACACGCTGGTCCTTTCTTTTAACTTTCGTAGCTTGTTCTATGTTCGCCGCAGTCTGACCTACATGCTCTTTATTGATGCCTGTGACTATCACATCTTCACCTTGCACTTGAACTTTGCAGTCGCCTACGATTTCTGCAGTCCTTGGGCAGCGTTCACCATAGAAGTTCTCAATATAAACGGTCTTATCCTTAACCCTAACTGTTACAGGGAAGTGAGCGTAGACTATCTTAAGCTTGTAGGTGAAGCCCTTCGTAACACCTATCACCATATTTGAGATTATAGATCGGGCTGTGCCTAAGATAGCTTTGTGACGCCTCCTACTCGAGGGCACCGAGATAAGAACCTTATTACCCTCAACCTTAAGATTAACAGGTATCTTTGAAAAGTCCTTACTTACACTGCCAAGTGGGCCTGTGATGTGAAGTATGAAGTCATCTAGTTTAGCCTTTACACCATCTGGTAGATCTACTTCTTCGGTTAGGGGTTTAGTAGACGTAGCCAAGAAGCCTACCACCCACTCCCTTTTCGATTGCTTCGTAGTGTGACATCACACCTTTCGGTGTCGAAACTATCAGAATCCCTACACCAACAGCCGGTAGGAACCTCTGCTCCCATTTGCTGAATTCATTCTTCGAAACGCTGAATCGGGGTGTGATAACACCACATTTGTTGATTCGCCCAAACAGTTGGATTCTGAACTTACCCGCTAACCCATCATCAATAAACTCAAATTCGCCAATATACTTGTAGCGCTGCATCGTTCTAAGCACTTCACTAGCCAGCTTGGAGGCTGGTATGACTATACACTCCTTCTTATTCCTCATTTCGTTGTTGTATATGGTTGAAAAGAGGTTCGCGAGCACGTTTTGCGCAGGCATATTCATCACCTACTCATATTTCTTAAAGCCTAGCTTCTCAGCAACCTCTCTGAAACACTGTCTACATAACACAAGATTATACTTCCTTACAAGAGCGTTATACTGCCCACACCTCTTACACCAACGAGCCCCTTTTCCGAACTTCCTTGGTTTGCCGTGCCTCTCTTTCAACCTAAACCACCTCCACACCAAAGTTTGACCTCATGAACTCAATAGCTTCCTCCCTTTTGACCCTGTGTTTATGCCCCACTTTAGAGGGAGCGCGCCTTCGATACATTACCCTATAGCCTGGTCTTGTGATGAATACTGAAACATTCATCCCAAAGATGCCTAGCTCAGGCTTATATTTTACACCAGGAATATCTATATGCTCCTTTATCCCGAATGATACACTTCCGTTTTCGTCGAAGCTTGAGGCGGGGAGAGTGTTGCCTTTTGCTTGGAGAAGCTTCTTTAAAGCTTCAACAGCTCTTTCTCCTCTGAGTGTCACGACCACACCTATCGGCTCCCCTTTTCTGACCCCAAAATCTCTTATCGTCTTCCTAGCCTTTCTAACACTTGGTTTCTGTCCAAAGAGCTCCTCCAGCACCATCGAAGCTCTCTGTAACGGTTCACCCGACTTACCTACCCCTATGTTTACCACAACTTTTTCTATCCTCATTTTACGCATAGGGTTTTCAGTGATCTGAACCGTTGTCATAGCTCACTAACCTCCTATGTATATGAGTGGTTTATCTCCTCCTACTGGCATAAGTAGGCTGGTAGGCAGTTCGACACTTTCTGTGCCTACGTTAAGAGTAGCCATTGGTTTTCTGGTAAACGTTCCTGGCTTAAGCTCCTCGATGTAGCCTTGTAGACCAGCACGCTCACCACCTATAACCAGCACACGTACGCCTTTCTTCATACTCACAGTGTTTATGACCTTCTGTGAAGGGACTTCGATTAAACAGGTATCACCAACCTTAAGCGCAAGGTCTGTCTTATCTAATATACACCGCCCATCATGTAAAGTGTATTGTATGACGCCGCCTCGTACAGTCACCTTATTGATTATCTTGCAGAGTTTAAGGTTCTTCTCCTCCACAGGTATCTCTATCGGCTCAAGTGGTTTTCCATTAAGTGGCACAAGTCGATAAACCTTACCCAGACCATCAACCTCTATAACATCCATCAACCCAACAGGGAAATCAAGATCACGTCTAACTACACCATCTACACGCACTTTACCAGAATTTGTAACAAACTTAGCTTCACGGTAGGTGTTGACTAAGTGAAGCACATCTCTAATCAGCACACCAAGAGCGTAACTACTATCCTTGCTATGTGGACCCGGGCTTGTTTTGATCGTAAATTCCTTCTCCTTTCTGTGTATAGGCCAGAAAGGCGGGGCTGTAGATCTTTTTGCCCTATTA
>CAYQXI010000118.1:0-11266 GCA_964421575.1 uncultured Nitrosopumilales archaeon | reverse complement strand
ATACTGCCAGAACTACGATATAAGCCAAAGGAGAGTGGTGCAAGAACCCTTCACACCCATAGAGCGTGTCCTTGAGCTGACACGAGCATACAGATGTCAAGGTGTGACCGGCACATATAACGAACCCACGGTAGAGGTTGAGTACCTTATCGACTTGATGAAAGAGGCTAAGAAGAGAGGTTACTTCACAACGTGGGTCTCTAATGGCTACCTAACACCAGAAGCCGTAGACCTAGTAGCGCTCTATCTTGATGCGATCACAGTAGACTTTAAGGGATCGGGTAACCGAGAGTTCTACCGAAGATACATCTTAGTACCGTCTGCTGAACCGATCTTCGAAGCCCTCAAGCTGCTCAAAGCGCGTGGAGTCCACATAGAGGTCACAGACCTCATCGTACCTGTGCCGAACGGTGCTGAAATCGAAGATATTAGGAAGCTTGCTGAGTGGATTGCCACAAACCTCGGTGAGGAAACACCATTTCATCTACTCAGATTCCACCCAGACTACAAGATGCTCGACACACCTCCAACACCCTTCGAGATCTTAAAGAGAGGTCGGGAAGTAGCTATGGAGGCGGGTCTAAAACACGTCTATCTGGGAAACGTGCCTAACGGAGAGTATGAAAACACCTACTGCCCGTCTTGCGGAGCGCTTTGCATCGAGCGAAGAGGTTTCTGGGTGGTCAAAAAACGATTGAAGAACGGTAACCAATGTCCATCTTGCGGTAGGAGGCTTAACATAGTTACTTAGATCTACGAAGATAAAAAATTCCGAGAGCATAAATATAGATTTTCCAGATGCTGCGTTGGTGTTAAAGATGCATCTGATAATCTTCGGTCCACCCGGCTCTGGTAAGGGCACGGTTTCAGAGGAGGTTGCTAGAGTATACGGCATTACCCACATATCTACTGGCGATCTGCTTAGGGAGCACGCCGCTAAAAAGACAACATTAGGGGTGAAGGCGAAGGAGTACATGGATAGAGGCGAGCTCGTGCCAGACGAGTTGGTAAATGAAATCCTGAAGGAAGCGTTATCTACAAGTGAATGTAAAAGAGGCTTCATACTTGACGGTTACCCTAGGACAGTTGCTCAAGCCGAAGAGTTGGAAAAGATCTTGAGCGAGCTAGGTCTACACATCGATTGGGTGATTAACCTAAATGTTTCTGACGAAGAAATCGTAAAGAGGCTCTCTACTAGAAGAGTCTGCAAAGCATGTGGAGCGGTCTATAATTTAGTGACCAATCCTCCGAAGGTTGAGGGGGTTTGTGATAGGTGTGGCGGCCCATTAATACTTAGAGACGACGATAAGCCAGATGTAGTCAAGACCAGAATTCAGACCTACGTTAAAATGAGCGCGCCTGTGCTTAACTACTATGTTATGAGAAACAAGGTTTTGAATATAGATGGCTCTGGAGATGTAGCGACAGTTAGGGCTAGAGTGCTCCAAGCCTTAGAAGAAAAAGGCGGATGCAAGACATTAGGCTAGGAGCAGCCTCAACTTAGCCTCTATCACTTGGCGCGGTACCGCGCCAATTAGCCTATCTACCACTTCACCATTGCGTGCAAAGAGTAGTGTAGGTATACTCATAATACCGTATTCAGCCGCTACGGCTGGGTTCTCATCAACATTCAGCTTACCGAAGACCACCTTACCAGCATAGTCTGAGGCGAGGTCCTCTATCACTGGTGAGATCATTTGGCATGGTCCGCACCAAGGTGCCCAGCAGTCAACCACGACAACAGGATACTGCTTGATAAAATCGTAGAAGGTTGCGTCGGTAACCTCAACTGGCTTGCTTGGGTAATTCTTCTTAGACTCTTGTTCAGAAGCCTTCCTCATCAGCTCAAACATCTTCTTTCTCTTTAGATCTTCTAGTTCATCTTCTAGTTCATCCAACTTATGTCGCCTACTTAGCCTTCTCCGCTCACTATTAAAGAGTTACTTATAGTTTAAATTCAACCATCTCCTCTCTCTTAAGCCGCTCCCTCATTATGCACCTATCCATAATCACAATTAACCCCGCTTCTTTTGCCGCTTGCGCCGCCTCCTTATTCACCACACCTTCCTGCATCCCGATCGCCTTAACCCTACCATACTTCTTACGAATCTCCACCGCCTCCTCCACTACTGGTGGCACATCTTCAGACCTCCGAAATATGTCAACAACCTCTATGCTCGCTTTAAGATCCTCAGGCAGATCTTTTAGCGAAGGGTAGGCTCTTTCACCGAGGATTTCTTCAGCATTCGGGTTTACAGGTATGATGCGGTACCCCTTTGACTTAAGAAACTCAGCAACCTTATAGCTGTCCTTTTGAGGGTTTCTTGATAACCCGACTACTGCTATTGTACGGCACTGTAGAACCTTCTCAACATCATCCAAAAACTACCACATCCAATATTCTTAAGCTTTCAAAACATAGTCAATGAACTGCTCTTCAGGGAGTGCGCCGACAAACTCGATCTTATCATTGATGATCGTCTTAGGCACAGCCATAACCGAGTAGCGGTTGGCTAGGTGTGGAAACTCTATTGACTCCACCATATCAGCAGTTATATTGGGGTTTTCTATTGCGAGCTGGTGGGCTACGCGCACCACTTTGGGGCAGTAGGGGCAAGTGGGTGTAACGAAGACTTGTATGTGGATAGGTTTGGTTATGCTCTTCACCTTATTTAGAAGCTGAGGAGGTAGCCTTGATTTCCCCTTTGAGACGTCGACTATATCTTCGATTAGAGTTGTGAACTCGTAGCCCGAGGGGATGCCAAAGAATCGGACCTTATATTCATCTTTACCACTCAATATTGTGGCCGGGATCTTATCTACACCGAACTCCTTAGCCTTCTCCGCCTCCGCCACGAAGTCATAAACCTCAAGATGAATCTTCTGAGATAAGGCGACCAGCTCCTCCAAGAGCATTCTGGTCTCCTTACAGAACTCGCATTCAAAGTCCTGCGTAAAGTAGCGTATCTTGACCTCGCCTTCGAGGTTTTGTGCAAAGATTCGGGAAACCTTAGCCTTGAGGTCTTCGTTTAAAAGGCTCATACAAGATTTTATGGGTAAATTCTTTATAAATATTTTTAGCATAAGGTGTATGGGATGTCTGGTAGATACAGCGTAAGCAGAGAGGTAGACGACCTCAAAGCCTTCATGAAGAAATTAAACGATGAAGCGAGTAACGGTGCGCTGATAGTAGTAGAGGGGCTTAGGGACGAGGAAGCACTTAGGAGCCTCGGCTTCTCAGGGACCTTCTTCCTACTCTGCCGCGGCGGCGGGTTAAAACGCCTCCTCACCATAGCGCCAGCATTTAAGAAGACGATCATCTTAACCGATCTAGACCGCAAAGGCGGGGCATTAGCCGCTAAAGTCGTTGCGACGCTTCAAAGCAAGAATGTCCGCGTAGACCTATTCTTCCGCAAAGAGCTAAGGAGTATAATGCGGGGTAGGATTCGAAGCATACAAGACCTTAAAAAATTCGAAGACTATTTTTAGGCTCTACTTGCTATTAGAGGCGATCCAGAGATCAAGCAGCTTCTTAGCTTCACTATCATCTATCTGCTTCGGCGGGTGCTTCATCAACCAAGCGCTAGCCTCTATCAGTGGACCACCTATCCCCCTATCTAACGCTAACTTGCAGCACCTTATGGCATCCACAGCTATACCAGCTGAATTCGCCTTATCATCTACCTCCAGCCTAAGCTCTATCGTGAAAGGTATGTTGGCGAACATCCTTCCTTGAATTTTAATAAACGCTATCTTAGTGTTACCTAGTTGCGGTATGAAGTCACTCGGACCAACGTAAATCTTATCTTCAGGCAGCCTCTTCGGGAGGACGCTTTGAACCGCTTCAGTCTTTGAGATCTTCTTCGACTCAAGCCTCTCTACCTCTTTCAGATTAAGGAAGTCTGTGTTCCCGCCGACATTTATCTGGTATGTCTGGTCGACTACTGTACCTCTATCGGCACAGAGCTTCGCTAAGGCTCTGTGGACGATAGTAGCACCGACCACAGCCTTTATGTCATCACCGATCACAGGGATACCTTTTTCAGCAAAGCGGTCAGCCCAAGTCTTGTTTGATGCTATGAATACTGGTATGCAGTTGACGAAGCCACAACCAGTTTCTAACGCTACATCAGCCCAAAACTCAGTAGCCAGCTGGCTACCCACGGGTAGGTAGTTGACGAGCACCTCGGTTCTACTCCTCTTTATCTCGTCTATGATCTCCCGTTTCAAAACGTCTACAGGGCGCTGATTCCGTATGGGCTTTATCTTATTCTCCACATATATTCCTACACCATCTAGGATAGGTGACTCCTTGACTATTACATCACAATCCGAAACTTTGGGGACCCATCTTACCAAGTTAGGCTCTTTGTATATGGCTTCTGAAAGAGGTTGCCCAACTTTGTTCTCACCAACGTCGAAGGCGCTGGTGAAGATTATGTCCTCAAGCCTATAACCCCCAATCTCGTGATGCATCAAACCTATCTCTGATTCGCCTGTAGTCTTGTAGTATTCTATGCCTTGCACGAGAGCGCTTGCACAGTTCCCCACACCAATAATCCCGACTCTTATCTTACCCATGCTAACTGGGGTTCACAATAAATCATATATAAAATCTTAGCCACAAATTCGTATCTGCAGAATAACAGCACATAGTAGGAAGGCTTTGGTAGGTCTGCACAATTTTAGATAAAGCTGTTTATTATTACTGGTATCATTTATATATAGAATAGCTTTTTATCGCCATTACTAAAGTATAATTACTCAAAGATGAGTGCTGCAGAGGTCCTTACAGACACCAAAGAGAGTGTGGTACCAAACATCTGTAGGATATTCAGCAATCCGACAAGATATAAGATACTGATCCTACTTGATAGGGAACCCAGAACCTTCACTAATCTTATGAAGACATTATCCTTAAACCCTAAGGTCTTAAATGACCACTTGAATGTTCTGATCACAAACAAGATCGCCGTCAAATCATACCCCTATAAGTTATACACATTGACCCCGCTCGGGCACATCGTAAAAGATGCTTTAGCTGAGTTGCGTAACAAGTTGGAGGAACCTTTAAGAACGGTCGGGAAGATGGGGATGGTGTAGAGGTGTGAAACTGGACCGAAGCAGCCTCAATATAGGAGAGGTGGTGTTTAGAATATGCACCTAGAATGTGATCCAAACAAGCTCAAAATAGAAATTATCGGAAAGGAAAAACCGAACTTCCCGATGGACATCGGAGAAATGTATGAAGGAGAGCGTGTACGCCGACCGGATATGCAAGTCGAATTTGGCGGCCCTGACGTACCTAAGAAGTGGGAGATAGTATTAACTAGGAAGCCGGAGGAGATCGAAGACGGGAAGGTTATTCTAATCGGTCCAGATTTGAACGAATTGAAGCAAGGCGGAAGCTACCCGCTTGGGATACTCGTAGAGGTAGCTGGTGAAAAAGTAGAGAAAGATCTTGAGGGCGTGCTAGAGAGGCGTATACACTATTTCCTAAACTATGTAGAGGGTGTGATGCACCTAAACCAAAGATACGATATTTGGATCAGAATAAGCAAGAAGGTTTACCAGAAGGGGCTTAATTCACTATTCTGGTTGGGTAAGGCACTCATCTGGCTCTACAAACAAAGCTTTCCAGTAATAGAAAAGATACAAGTAACCCTAACAACCGACCCTGAAACAGTTGAAAAATTCCACCAATATGCCATGGAAGTTTGGGCTGCTAGGGATAAGCGGGCTAGAGAGCTTAAAGATGAGGATGTTGAGGAATTCTACGGCTGCGTCATGTGCCAATCATTCGCACCCACGCACGTCTGCGTCATCACACCCAACCGCATAGCCTCCTGCGGCTCCATAAGCTGGTTTGATGCGAGGGCAGCATCTAGAGTAGATCCCAAAGGGCCGAACTTTCCCATACCAAAGGGCCAGTGCCTCGATCCGATAAAAGGCATCTATAGTGGTGTGAATGAAGCTGTATCAAAGAAGTCTCTTGGGAGTATAAAGCAAGTAGCATTATATACAGCATTCGAAACCCCGCATACATCATGCGGCTGTTTCGAGGGAATAGCATTCTACATACCCGAAGTCGACGGCATAGGGATAGTGCATAGAGACTTTAAGGGACCCACGGTAAACGGTTTGACCTTCGGAAACATGGCTGAGCACACTAGTGGCGGTACCCAGAACCCAGGATTCAACGGCATAGCAATAGAGTATCTGAGGTCACCCAAGTTCCTACAAGCAGATGGTGGATGGGAGAGGATAGTGTGGATGCCTAAAGCGATAAAGGAGAGAGTATTAGACAGCATACCCCCACATATGCGCGACCTCATACCTACAGAGCAAGAGGTCAAAAATGTAGAAGAGCTAAAAGCGTGGCTTCAAGCAAAGAACCATCCAGTAGTTAAACGGTGGAAGGAGGTTGTAGCTGAGAAGCCACCTGAAGAGAAGGTTAAGGTGGAGGCGGTGGCTGAAACTCCGGTCGCCGCAGAGATGGTGCCCGCTGCGATTGTACCTGAGGGGCTTTCTGTGCCGGTTGGTGGAGGTTTTGTTATTATCTTCAAGAACGCCAAGATCGTGGCTGAGAAGGTCATCATAAAGCGGCTCGAAAAGTAAGGTGTGGAGTAATGGCTAGTTCGAAGGAAGATCCGGTAAACGAGCTAATTAGAAAGGTTCTGGATCTTGTACAAAAGTTCGGCGAAATCGAGATCGAGAACGTTGAGCTGTCTGCTGAAGAGTTTAGGCTAACGTTCCAACCAGTTGTGCAGAATGTGGTTAGGCGAGCAGAGGCGGCACTAAAGGCTGAAGAGAAGCCTCCTGAACTTATCAAAGCCACCTTTACACCATATTTAGAGAAGTTTCCTGGTCAGATAGTTGAAGTCCAGATAGGTGCTACGAAATCCGAGGGAGGCACGAGAGGAAAGGTGGTGAAGATCGGTGGGGAGAGGACTATGCCCTTCTACAGCTTCGAAGCGGCTAACCCCAATAAACCCGCTTTCGCCATGGATGTCTTTGATATGCCCATTCCTTTGGCCAAACCTGTGAAGCAGATGGTTGAGGATGTTATGCATGATCCAGCTGAGTGGGCTAAGAAGTGTGTCAACAAGTACGGTGCACAAATAGTTTCACTTAACTTGGTCAGCACAGATCCGCTGCTTGAGGATAGACCTGTTCAGCAGGCTATGAGGAGCGTGGAGAATGTTTTACAAGCGGTAGATGTACCCTTGATAATCGGTGGCTCCGGTAACCCTCAGAAGGATCCATTTGTGCTCTCAAAAGCCGCTGAAGTTGCGCACGGCGAGAAGGTTGTGCTGAACTCAGTCAGCGCCAATATGGATTATAAAACGGTGGTCAAAGCTGCTAAGGAGCACGGACACACAGTCGTCGCCTTCACACCAATGGATATGAATAATCAGAAAAGGCTCAATCGCCTACTCTTAGACGAAGGGTTACCTAAAAATCAGATAGTCCAAGACCCAACGACAGCTGCCTTAGGCTATGGATTAGAGTATGCTTTCAGCTTAGAGGAGCGTATCAAGCTTGCTGGTCTACTGGGTGACGAAGACCTTCAGATGCCCATAATGGCTGCTGCGAGCAACGCTTGGGGGGCGCGTGAAGCTTGGATGAAGGTAGAGGAGTGGGGTCCACGTGAAATAAGAGGCCCTCTCTGGGAGACTGTGACGTGCGTTGCTCTTATGATGGCTGGTGCAGACCTCTTCATGATAAGCCACCCAGCTACTGTTAGAGTGGCTAGGAAGCTTGCTGACAGCCTCTTCGGCGAAGGCACCTGCGAGCAGAAGATAGAGAATTGGATAACGAGCCTAAAGTAGGTGGTGGATGAGTTGGCTAAACTCTCTCTACTCGATGTGTATAAGTATCTCCCCCAAACAAACTGCGGGGAATGCGGCGAAGTCACTTGCATGTCGTTCGCATCTAAGGTGCTTGAGCGTAAGTATAAACCAACAGACTGTCCTCCTCTAGTAAAAGATGAGAAGTATAGGGATAAGCTTCAGGCGCTGAGTAAGCTCGTAGCCCCACCTGTAAAGGCGGTGGTTATCGGCAAAGGCAACGTAGCCGTTACCGTGGGCGGTAAGGAGGTTATGTATAGGCATGAACTCACTTGGCACAACCCTACAGCTTTGGCTGTCGATGTATCGGATCTGGATCCGCCTGAGAAGATTGAGGAAAAGTGCAAGAAGATAGAGGCGTTCAGAGTTATAAGAATAGGCCAAGAGCTCAGCCTCGACCTCGTTGCGGTTAGAGCTGCATCCGGTGACCCCAACCGCTTCGAGAAGGCGGTTGAGGTTGTGAGAAAGAGCTGCACCTATCCTATGATCCTCTGCTCCCTCGACCCAACAGTCTTGGCTGCTGTTTTGCGCAAACCAGAGGTAGCTGACTCGAAGCCGCTACTCTATGCTGCTACGAAAGAGAATTGGCGTGAGATGGTGGTCTTGGCGAAGAAGTATCAATGCCCGCTTGTAGCCTTCGAACCAACTAGCCTGGCCGACTTAAAGTCGTTAGTGCTCACCATCAGAAACGCTGGTGTAGAGGATATTGTGCTCGACCCCGGAACATACACCGAAGGTCCTGGTTTGAAGGAGACGCTTAACAAATTTGTTATGATTAGGCGTGCTGCAATTAAGGCTGAGGAGGAAGGGTTAGGCTATCCTATCCTCGGCGTGCCTGCTGTTACATGGTTAGATGGTGGCGAAGACCCTGTGAAATCGTATGAGGAGACTTACCTCGCTGCCGTTATGATGGCGCGATCAGCAGACATACTCATCTTACACACGCTGCAGCCTTACGCCTTACTCGCCCTTACAACCCTTAGGCAGAACCTCTATACAGACCCACGTAAACCAGTTGCTGTCGACCCAGGTCTTAGGACATTCGGTCAGCCAGATGAGAATTCGCCTGTGCTGCTAACGACCAACTTCGCCTTAACCTACTATACTGTAGCGAACGATATAGAAGCCCAAGGAAACACCTGCTACCTTCTAGTAGCGAACACAGGAGGCTTGGCTGTTGAGTGTAGCGTTGCAGGGGGGCAGCTTAACGCCTCCGTAGTTAAGAGCCTCATAGATGAGAGTAAGATCGAGACGAAGGTTAAGCACCGCAAACTAATCATACCGCAGCTCGCTGCGCGGCTAAAAGGCGATATAGAAGACGCGACACAATGGGAGGTAATAGTTGGACCAAGAGATTCATCGGAAATCAAGGAATTCCTTAAAAAGGTCTGGACGCCCTAAAATAAATTAGGAGTAAAGAGTATGAGCTTAAGGTATAGGGTGGAGATAAGGAACCCCGCTAGGTGTATAGGGTGCTATAGCTGTGTATTTGCTTGCTCAAGGCACCTATTTAATGCGGTTGATCCCAAACGTACCGCTGTGTTTGTAGAAGTTGATAGAAGTGGGAATAGGGCTCCTAATGTCAGTATGTGTAGGTTCTGTAAAGAGCCTGAGTGCGCTTACGCCTGCCCCCATGGTGCGCTTCAACCTCTTCCAGAGGGTGGGATAACACTTACACCATCTAAATGCGCTGTCTGCAAGACCTATGACTGTGTAGAAGCCTGCCAGTATAAGGTTCTGGTGCTCGATGAAGAGAAGAAGGTGCCTATATTGTGTGATAGATGTGGTGAATGCGCAAAATACTGCCCCCATAACGTCTTCTGGTACACGGAGGCGCCTGCGATATGAACAAAGTGCTTTACGTAGATCTATCGGAGCGTAAGAGCTGGGTTAAGGATAGGCGCGATCTATTCGAAAAGATGCTCGGAGGCGCAGGGGTTGCCTCACAGCTTCTGCTAGAGGAGTGCAAACCCAAAATTGATCCCTTCTCCCCTGAGGCACCCATAATATTTGCAATAGGTCCTCTCACAGGCATCTACCCCTGCATGGCTAAGGCCGTCTGCTTCTTCAAATCGCCGCTCACAGGAAACTTGGGTGAAACGCACGCTGGCGGGCACTTCGCAATAGCGCTCGCTACAGCAGGCTACGGCGCCTTGGTGATCAAAGGAGGTTCCATGCAACCAGTTGTGCTAAAGATACGTGACGATAAGGTTGAGGTTAAGACCGCATCCTCGCTCTGGGGTTTGGGTACAAGAGCTGTGGATGAAGCGCTAGCTGAGCCAATTAAGAGCGGTTTGCAGAGCATAGCAGCCATAGGCCCTGCGGGTGAGCACATGGTGCTTTACGCTAATGTCATCGTGGATGTTCACCGTCATTTCGGAAGGCTTGGTTTAGGTGCTGTTTGGGGTGCGAAAAAGCTCAAAGCCGTCAGCATAGTAGGCACGAAGGGCATCCCCTTAACCAACCCCCAGGCTGTTAAAGCGTTCTATGAGAAGATAGAGCATGAGGTTGTGGCTACTGATAAGATGGTAAAATACCATAACTTGGGCACACCAGTTAATGTGCTGGAGCTAAATGCATTGGGAGCCCTACCTACTAGAAACTTCAGAGAGAGGAGGTTCGAGGGCGCGGAGGAGATGTCTGGTGAAAGGTTCGCTGAAACCGTATTTAGGAGGAAGGTTAGCTGCGCCAACTGTCCAGTCGCGTGTATTCACCTCGGCTCTTTAACAAAGACCTTCGCACCCGAGCACGAGAGGGGTAGGACGGAGATCGTCAAGGAGGAGAGGCTTGTCGCATACAACTATGAACCCATGTTTGCTCTAGGCTCAAACCTTGGGATAAGCAGCCCCAGCCGCATACTTGAACTCATCGATCTATGTGAAGACCTTGGGCTAGATGCTCTGATGACAGGTTCAGTTCTGGCTTGGGTAACCGAAGCGTTTGAAAGCGGGGTTTTGGATGAGAAGACGTTAGGGCTGAGGCCGAAGTGGGGTGACCCAGATAATGTCTACCCGCAGATTATCAAGAACATAGCCGAAGCCAAGACCCCCTTCTACAGTAGACTCGCTCAAGGTGTGGCAAGAGCTGCGGAGAAGTATGGTGGGAGGGACTTCGCAGCCTCATTAGGCGGCAACAGCCCAGCCGGATACGCTACAGGCTACGGACATATAGTGGGCACACTTGTAGGCGCTAGACATTCCCATCTAAGTAACTCAGGCTACTCAATAGACCAGCAGATAATAGCTGGTAAGGCTAAGGTGGAGGATGTCGCTGAGTTCCTTGTTAAGCAGGAGAATTGGCTCTATGTGCTATACTCTCTCGTAGCCTGCTACTTCACCAGAAGCATCTATACCCCCGACGTTGTAGTGGAGGCTTTAGCGACTGTTGGGATAAAGGTGAGTAAGGAGGATCTGGAG
>CAYQXI010000117.1:0-9414 GCA_964421575.1 uncultured Nitrosopumilales archaeon | reverse complement strand
GAAGCCTTCAGCCCCTCGTTAATCATCTGGATGTTTGCCGCAGCCTCGCTTACATTATCCACAAGAGAGAAGAAGTCTCTTCTCATAGCTGCTAACATCTTCTCCCTAGTCTCTGGTTTAGCCCACATCACAAACGTATTACCAAGCGCTTCGAGTATGGGTATAAGCCCGGCACCTACAACCTCCTTAACCTCCTCCACCAAGTTGCTGAACCTTGCGTAGGCTCCGCCAGCCTCATAGGCTGCATATGCGCTCCCCCTAAACTTCTCATCTAACCTAGAGAGTATCTCAGTGAAGTCTAGGGTAGTCTTCTCAGCCCTGCTGCTTGCTGCACCATACCTCTCCAAGAATTCTTCGACAGCGGAGACTTCGAGTGCATCGAGCCCACTCTTTATCCTATCAACAACTTCTCCCCAAGTTAGCGTCTGCCTCGAGGCCTCGTCTATAGTAATGCCCATCTTAGCTAAGGCTTCTACTACACCATCACTTACCAGCACCAGCCTACCGTATCTTTGCTCGAGGCTTTCGACCCTCTCCATTAAACTAAGAAGCCTCTCAGAGGTCTTTTCAACCTCTACCCCATACTTACTTTTGAGATCAGAGGCCTGCCCCATAAAGGCTTGCCCAAGATCCTCAGCAACCTGCTTTAACGATCTGCCTGAGCCGGCTGCCACATCTATCGCAACACTAAGCGCTCTTAGGGCTTCTTCAGGCTCTAAACCGTATCTTACTAGAATCGTCAGCGCCTCGAGAAGTTCCTGTTTGGTGTAGAGCGTTGACCCCCTAATCTCGTCTATCTGCTTCGTTATCTTCGGCCCCCACTCACTCCAGCTTAACCCCAGGTTTTCGATAGCCTTCTTTAAGACGCTGCTTAGGCTCTTCATTTCGATCACCGTGTTTACAGCCTCGGTTAGGAAGCTTCTCACCGCTGAGGCTGCGTTCAACCCGATGGATGCAACTATGAATCCTCCTGCGATGTTCGCTATCTGCCCGAGCTGGCTGAAGCCACGTGAAAGTCTGCTCGCATTATCCGCCACAGATCTGAAGACGCTGCTCGCCTGATCAACCGCCTTGATCCTAGCGACTAGATCGAAGGTCGGCAACCGATTCACCTAAAGCGGAACTTCAACCTAAAGAGCTCCTCAGCCTTAGCGGCTAACTCAGCCTTCAACTTGGGTTCGATCTCTTTAAACGCTGGTCTGAGGAAGGGTCTCTCCTTTGAGCCTGGGTGATTGACGACCTTCGCAAAGACTCTGGTCACACCTGCCGTAAATGTAAGAACTTTGGATGAGACAGGTCTTATCAGATGCGGCTTCGTCCCATACTCCACAAATGGTGCGTATCTGAGTTCAGAGCCTACTGAGTAGCTCATTTCACCCTCCCTCCTATACCTTATGCTTCTTGCCAGTCTCCCTGTGCGCTTCGGCGCGAGTCTGCTCGCTGTCGAGGCTGCGGCTTCGGCTTGTCTTCTGAGTACGGCGTCACATACCTTCTTCATCTCTTTTGCTCCGTTCAGCATCGCATACCTGTAGTCCCAAAAGTTGTCTAGAGATACTCTGAGCTCCATAGGCGCCTCCTCCTTTCTATCCTACGCTTCGACTCCTCTATCGGCGAGGGAACCTTTACATCAGCTTCCTTAAGCAGATTCATTCCTGCGGCGAGGCACAGATCATCAACCAGCATGCTCAGTATGCTCCCATCTTCTATACCGAGTATAGAGCTAGGCGCACGATGGGTAAGCAACCCAAGCAACCCAGCCTTAGAGCCTAGGCTGCTCGATGCGAAATTTCTCAGCACACCAACTAGCCTCCCCGTAGAGCTCGATACAGTACTTGAGGACTTCATTAAACAGGTAGGTGATGTCCTCACTGCTCGGCTTGGGCTCAAGGAGGCTTTCGCAGAGTAGGTTCACAACCTTCTCTATCTCGCCCGACACCTTGACGGCTTCTTCTACAGACTCGAGGCTCTGGGCTTTCTTGAATAGGTTGGCGTAGACTTGTATGAGGGTGTAGTGCCAAGCCTGAGGGACCTTCAGCCTATAGGCTACACCATTAACTCTGATCTCTTTCAAGTCCCTTCGGCCCACGCTTTAGCCCGAACCATTCGGAGAAGTGCGCCCAGGAGCAGAAGACCGCTGTCTGAGAAGTATTTTGATTGACTCTAACCTTTACGGTTATGGTAAAGTCCTCAGATGTTAGCCGTGCGCCGCAGAGCGAGCAGCTAGGCAACTCAGTACCCGCTCTGGTTGTTCTGAAGCGTAATCTTAACCACGCCCTCTGTGCTATGCTTGAGCGCTGTGAAGGTTAGGGTCTGTGTAAGCCTATCCTGCCCCTTAAGATTCACATCTCCTTCGTCATAAATTACCCGAGGCAGATGAATTTCCAGCTCATATCTGTAGCTGCCAGATATGACCCCGCCTTGGAATTTCAGCTTAATCGAACATTCTTCTGAAGCAAGGAATTTGTCGAGTTGTGTGCTGCTGTCAAACTTGATCGTCGCCGAACCCTTGACATCCATAGGCGCTACATCGATCTCCTGAGGAAACCTTGAGCCGAACTTGTAGCCCTCTGGAAAGTTGTTATTCAACTCTAAGCTGAAGTGCTCGAACTTCACTGGACTATTGTTTATCTTCTGCTCCACCACTTGTGCTGTGTGTATGTAGCCCTGTTGGGAGAAGTCGAAGGGTCCGGAGAAGAGCTGAACCTTACTCTCCTCCCCGCCCAAGATCTCTGCTGTTACACCTAGGTGGTCTCCGGCTTCTCCCTCTAAGATGAGCCTATTAACAACACAGCCTGTCACACGCTTAGCAGCGACATCCCCTAAGCCAACCTCAATAGTGTAGCTCGGCCAAGGTGTTGAGGAGACGCTGCTCTTAGGTGTAAAGACGTGCTTGTAAACAGTCGGGTTGCCGTTCGGATCAGGTTGAATGGTAGAAACTTCACCCAAAGCTGCGTAGAGGAACTCTCCCAACCCCTTGTCGTAGACGGGGTAGAGCTCGATGCTGCCTGTGGTCTTAGCCTTAGATAGATCCGCTTGCGTGATGAACCTTCCGCCCTCGACAGTCCGCAGATACTCGACGCCGGGCTGGAACTTTAGGCTCTCGGAGAGTATTCTGACGTGTGTATCGAGGTTGGTTGCTGGTACGCCGTAGCTCTGCTCCTTACCCATTCTAAGATAATTCGCCATGATTTAATTCACCTCCCCTTTCGGTCTGGACACCCTCTTCCGGGTGTTTCGCCGGAGTTTCACCGGCTCGTCAGCAGACCTTCTAAACATAGGGTAACCACACCTTCTTCACATCTATTATCCTCGCTAAAGCTAGAGCATAGTCCTGCTCAGACCCACGCAAAACCTCCACACTTCGAGGCTCAGGCTCACCCTCAACCAACCCATCTAAGGTAGGGTTGGCGTTCAGAGCTTCATCTATCGCCTCAACCAATCTATAGAGCTTCTTCTCAGCTTCTTCAGCTATAGCGTGGCGCATGATGACGCCTATCTCAAACCTTAGGCTGTATTGGAATCTGTGTAGATCAGATCTACCGCTAAACTCTCTACCGAGCCACTGGACATAGATCGAAGGGTATTGGTGCATGGTGAGTGGTGCGCCGAAGTGGTAGGCTGCCACATCTTTTAGATCGGGGTTTGAGCGCATCACGTCAATATACTTCTGCACTATTTCGCTGTAGACCAATCTCCCTCACCTATAGCAACGCCTGTAGAAGCTGCGATACCAGCGGTGAAGTTGGAGCGGATGAACGCCTTAAGCCTCTCTTTGGCTTCGACTACGAAAGGCTGCTCCTTCGACTCATCTAAACCAGCCCTCTTCTGCCTAAAGATCCCTGCGGTCCACTCAGCAGATATCCACCTAATCTCCTCAGGAACCTCCTTTAGGGGTGTGGGTGTGTATGGTTTGAGCGCCTCATCTATCTGACTCTCAACATTAGAAGCGATCTGCTGAATCTCAAGATCATACTGTGTATCCGAAGGTGATAGGTTCAACCAGACCTTAACGTCATTCAGCGAGCAGTACCTCATACCAACTCAACTCCTTAGCGGAGCTTGGCACATACTCCGAAAGCCTACCGTCTCTGTGTATGAGCCTCCTATGCGCTAAGATCGTTGACTCGGTCAACCCGTGTCTGGCGAGCCAGAGCAGCTGCACCCTAACATCCCAAGAGCCCTCTTTTGAGCCTAGCCCATCTAATCCACTCTTTGCTAAGCTTCTTGGTTTCTCCTTCTTCGTCATCAACCTTTGACCTTCCTTGCAAATATTTAAATTAATTCTTCAGATAAGGGCGTACTTTTGTAATAAATTAAG
Source organism: uncultured Nitrosopumilales archaeon (assembly GCA_964421575.1). GTDB lineage: Archaea > Thermoproteota > Nitrososphaeria > Nitrososphaerales > JAAOZN01 > JAAOZN01. The sequence continues at coordinate 5,096 of CAYQXI010000117.1, read as the reverse complement.
AAAATAAAGTAAAACAACAAAATGTTAGTATATGTGGACTGGAATCCGCAAGGTAGCGCATAACCTACACATGCCTTGAGATCGGTGTGAATCTTCACATCTGTTAGTCAAAAAGATTGCATAAACCTCGCTAAACTTAAGCACAGCGCATTAGGGTTTAGGTGTTGCCTAATCCAGATGCGCAAGATGATGTAAGTCAAGAAGAGGCTAGAAGGCGTATAATAGAAGCAATACACTCCCTCATGAAGCAAGCAGCCAAGCTAGACCTTTCGTTGACTAGACTAAAGGCCTTTGAATCTGACTGCTTTTCTAAAGCCGTTTGGCGGCTTAAGACTGGTGATAGGGTTTCTGCATCGATCTACGCTTCTGAAGTAGCCTACCTGAGGAGGCTATGCCAATCTGTAAAAGAGATCAGACACTACTTAACACACGTCACCGTGAGATTAGAGACACTACTTGAGTCGAAGCAGCTAACCACATCCCTCAGCGACATACTCGATACATTAAGGCAGATACCAGTAGGTGTCGATGCCGATGCCCTCGGAGAAGTCACTGAAATGTTATGTGGTGTTGCTGCATCCCAGAAAAGAGCCGAGAAAGGCCCAGTCACTAATGAGCAAGTCCTCGATGTGCTGAAAGAGGCTGAGTCTAAATCAGCAGAAGATTATCAAGAGCCTCTAGCCGCTTAATCGTAAACCTCCTTGACCAACAAATAGATCGACAAGCAAACAGATTAGTAAGGCTTATCTATCGAGCCCATCCACATCTACACGGATGTGAAGGCTAAAATATTAATCAAGGGAAAGAGAGTGCAAGATGTGGGGTATAGGCTCTTTCTGTTGAGTAAAGCACACAACCTAAAGGGTTTCGAGGCATCAAACATAGGCGAAGACCTCATCGTCTTGATCGAAGGGGGTGAGGATGGTGTAAAAAGATTTACACAAACCGTTAGGGCTGAGAAGCCACCGCTGGCAGAAGTGAGCGAAGTGATTGTGGAGGGGTATGACGGCGAGGTGATGGAGGTTAAAGAGTATAGGGAGCAACTAAGCTTAGAGCAACTCACAAAAATAGCAGCTGTCGGCGTGGAGATGAGAGACGACATTAAGGAGATGAAGGGAGATATAAAGGAGATGAAGAGCGACATAAAAGAGATTAAGAGCGACGTGAAAATAATGTTAAAGAAGCAGGATGAAACGTTAGCAGAAATTAGAGCAACAAGGAATGAGATAAAAGACGAAATCAGAGCGACTAGGGAGGAGATAAGAGCTTTAAGGGAAGATCTCAAACAATACGTGGATAGAAGATTCGAAAAACTTGAGAGAGAAATAGCTTTGATAAAGGAGAAGATCGGTCTAGTTTAGATTATGTGGAAGTGGCTATTTCTGTATGGGGTAGTAGGTTGATTAGTTAGGTGAAGATGGTGACCGAGAAGGCTAAGGCTATGAGGAGAGGCTTGGATGATATACGCATCTTCTAGCGAGCGAAAGCATAATCGGCGTACCCATGAGAGCTAGGGTGTCGTTCATCAGCACCGCTGCAGCCAAACCGAAGCCGAAGAAGGTTAGGTGGATGATGTCCTCAGGCTTCTTTGCTCTTAAAAAGAGCTTCGCCGCCACATCTTCGAGCACACCTGAAACATCTAAGGCGGTGACGAACGTGAACATGCTAAAGAGGAAGACTATTACATCTAAGTTGATAGCTTTATACGCTTCTGGAACACTGATGTTGCCTGAGAAGACCATAGCAACCGCACCGATAAGCATGATCGACCAAATGGGCAAGCCGCGCCCTCTAACATTTCGGAAAGCGATCGCACCGTATGTTGCCGCAAAGATCGATGTAGCCAATATGTATCTTAAGCTCACTGAATACATTTTACTATGGGTAGGCTTTACGGTGTGTAGTTATAAACATATTCGGTGAAGTATCCTTCTCATAAGATTCTAAGATGGATTTTTATAGACGCATTTTCTATCGTAAATCGAGAGAGATATTTGAGAGGACCTTCAAAATCATCTTCCTAGGTGATAGGGGGGTTGGAAAGACTACCCTCCTTTATAGAATTTCACCAGCTGCTGTTGAACCAGAATACATCCCGTTTTTGAAAGCAAAAATATTGGAAAGAGATTTTAGACTCTCAAAATATGTGTTCAAGCTGCTTTTTTGGGATATAGAACCTACATCAAACAGAGAAGCTTTGAGCAAGATCTTCGCTGACGCAGATGCAATAGTTACATTATTTGATGTGTGCGACCTAAAAACGTTAGAAGTGGCTGAGAAGCAGTGTAATCTAATCCGCTTTGTGCGGAAACCGAGTCGCTGGTTGGTTGGAAACAAGATTGATCTAGTTGAGCGTAGATGTGTGTGGGAAAGTGAGGCTATAAAGTGTGCTGAGAGATTAAATGCTAACTATATGGAGATCTCAGCTAAAATGGGCAACAACGTAGAAAAGTTTCTGGTGTCGCTCCTAAAGAATCTGCTAAGAGCAAGGCTGGAGGAACTTGAGGTCACCCTAAAGGTGTAGATCTTGAGCGACACATCGGGCTTCTTTCGAAGGCGTGAGGTGCAAGAAATTCTTAAAGCGCTTCTTGACAAGGAAATCAAAACCATCGAACCCTCACTTAGCTTCGATCTTGGGGTATGTTATGAAGCAATAGGCTTATCTATTAAAAAAGAAGAGAAAGAGATCATAGATATACTGGAGGAGTTAGCTAAACGCGAAATCTTAGAGCGGGAAGTAACAGGAAACATCGTAGTCTGCCCAATCTGCGGGTCACACAAACTAATGATGCAACTGCGCTGCCCAGCTTGCAAAAGTGGAAGAATCGTTAAAGGCGCTATGATCGAACATATAAGATGCGGCTATGTAGATTTAGAGGAGCTCTTCCGAAATGAAGACAAGCTTGTCTGCCCAAAATGCGGCAAGACACTAACAACTATAGGTGTAGATTATAGAAAGTTGGGTGTAGTCTATAAATGCTTGAATTGCAGCACCATAACACCAACCGCTGAAAAACACTACATGTGCAGCAGATCACACTCCTTTGACGAACACAACATAGTCATGAGACCGATAACATCATACAAATTCAAACCTGAGAAAAGGGTGCTCGTCGAAAAAGAACTTATAGAATTTGATTCCGTGCTTGAAGGTTTTAGAGAAATAGGGTGGGTGATAGAATCTCCATCTATCGTTGAAGGTGAAAGCGGAGTTCAGCACCAATTCTCATTCAGCATATGGTTCCAACAACGCCCCCCAGACGGAAGCTGGCCCGATCTGGTTGCGGATCACTATGCTGAAGAAAACGAGGTTGAGTCGATAAATCTCTTAGCTTTTCAAGCGAAGGCGATGGATGTCCACTCTAAAGAGAAGATCTTAGTAGCTATGCCGTGCTTAGATAAGAATGCTAAGCTGTTGGCAAGGGGCTTCAGTATAACCACAGTAGAGGCGAGTAGCGCGACCGAAGTAAAAGAGAAGTTAAGACAAACTCTACTTGATATTAAGCAGAAGTATAGTAAAGAGGGTCTAAAAGCGGAGAAAGAGGCGCTGGAAGAAGCTCTTAAAGAGCTAGGGGGCACATCAGATCGAACATCCTAAAATACGTTATCACACTAACGCTTACCGCAACCATAATCGGCATTCTTCTAATCTTTGTGCGTAATCCCAATCTCAACATCTTAGGTTTCTCTCTTTACGAACTCCTATGGATTCTTCTCATACCTATTATTGTTGACGCTTCCCAAACGTTTGGGAAGGGGCTTCTTCTACTTTACGGTAGGGACACCAAACCTATCTCAGCTACTCAGACTAAACCTCTTCCCATGGTTTCGATAATAGTGCCCGCGCACAACGAAGGAGAGTACATTCAGAACACTTTAGAGAGTATTTTGGAAGATCCTTATCCGAATAAAGAGGTTATTGTGGTTGATGACGGGTCTACCGATACGACCTATGTTAAGGCTATGATGTACGCTGAGAACCGAAGGGTAAAGGTCACTAGGCGAGAAAAGGCCAGTGGGGCAAAAGCAAGGGCTGTGAACTATGGTTTCGTCTTTACAAAAGGGGAGATAATAATTGTGATCGACGGAGACACCCTTATCGAAAGAGGCGCTATACAGAAGATCATAGAACCCATACATAGCAGCGATGATGTAATAGCCGTCTCTGGAAACGTAAGGGTAGTCAACAAAGTCAACTTATTAACAAAGCTACAGGCTTACGAATATCTTTGCAGCATGGAGCTTGGGCGAAGGTGGCAGAGCCTATTCAGCGGCATACTCGTCATACCGGGTGCATTCGGAGCATTCAAAAGAGAAGTGTTTGAATCACTCGGCCGTATGCATCCAGATACTATAACTGAGGACTTCGACTTGACGGTTATGCTGCAGAAGGTTAGGAAGAGGCTGGTCTTTGCACCAGAAGCCGTAGCTTGGACACACGCGCCTGAAGATTTGAAAGGTTGGATAAGGCAGAGGGTAAGATGGGCGGTTGGGCAGATACAAGTGTATCGAAAGCATCTAGACATCCTTTTCAGAAGAAGGTTTGGATTATTCGGTTTATTCATCATTCCTAACAGCATCTTCATGGACATAGTTGCCTTGATGCTGAGGTTTGGGTGGGGAATCTACATACTTGCTTCTTATACGATTATAACTCTTCTCAAACTCTCTTTCATAATATTCGCCTTCTATCTTTTCCTAGAAGTCTTCACAATCCTATTCGCAGCAGCTTTAACGCCGAGGAAAGAAGATGTAAAATACGCTGTTCTTGCGCCTATTATGGTTATCTTCTATAGACCGCTCTACTCTCTTGTCAGAGTATGGGCTTATCTAAAAGCAGTCTTAGGCGGAAAGGTCAAGTGGTGAAAAGTTTAATAAGAAGATTAGAAGATTACCTTAAAGCTAAAATAATGTAATGTGAGAGGTGTTTAGTTGCTTAAGAGTAAAGACATATTTGTTAAAGTTTATTCACCTAATTCACAGCTCGTAGAGTTCAGCGTCTGCTTAAAGAATGTGCCTGGAGCTATCGCTGAGGTCTCCAATCTATTAGCTAGTTTAGGGGTGAACATCTACTCGGGTTTCTTAAACTTCTACCC
>CAYQXI010000116.1:0-2531 GCA_964421575.1 uncultured Nitrosopumilales archaeon | reverse complement strand
CACAGCAGCTTTATCCAGCTTCTCCACGGGTATGAGGAAGTCGAATCTCTCTTCGGCGAGAGGTATGAAGTCGAGATCGTAGGCAGAAGCCCAAGCTTCGACACCTACACCGACATCAGCCCTACCTTGTGCTACAGCGGCAGCTACTGCTGAATGTGTCTTCGCTTCTCTAGTGTAACCTCTAATCCTCAAAGCCGCTTCGCTGAGGGGTATGAGGGTTGATAGGTTGTGGTCTATCAGCACCCTAGTCCCAGAGCCCTTATTCCTGTTTATGAATACTACATCCTCTCTAAGCAGATCTTTAAATGAGCGTATATTCTTCGGGTTACCCTTCTTGACTATGAAACCTTGCATCCTTGAGTAGCCCCTAATCAGAACAGCGCTCTTCTGCAGACCATAGACTTCGATGAAGGGTGTGTTGTACTGTAGGGTCTGCTCGTGCAGTAGGTGTGTTCCAGCTATATCTGCTTCACCCCTCTTGACGGCGAACCAACCCATAAGGCTGCCTACATTAACTATCTTAGCACTCAACCCGGCGAGCTCAGTAATCAAGCTGACACCAGGGCAGTGGCTGCCTATGATGACTAAATCAACCAACCTAACTCTTTGGGAGAGGAGGTGGACATCCACAACCTCCCCCTCATCCAAGAACTCCCTATCCTCACCCACTTCTATGAAGCCGTCAGCAAAGCTAAGTGCAGAAGCAGCCCCTGGGCTGCCTAATACGGGGTAAGCGACCAACCCCCTTGGCGATGAAACTAGGTGCACAGGTACATACTCCCTTTTACCACGCCCAGCGGGGACACGGTAGGGTAGGTGTGCACGTTGGACAACACCAGCTTCCCCCCTGAACCCAGCTAGCCTCTGTATGATCGGTCTACCAAAGACGTAGAAGGCTATCATAGCGGAGAGCGGGAAGCCGGGTAGCCCTATGAAGATCTTACCATCCACTACACCAGCGACCGTGGGCTTCCCAGGTTTGATCCTTAATCCATGCACGAGAAGCCCAGGTTTGCCTAGCTCATCTACTACCCTGTAGATTATGTCGCCCAAGCCCGCGGAGGTGCTGCCTGAAGTTATGATGATATCTGACTCCTTTAGAGCTGAGGCTACAGCGCTTTTTATCTCATCGAATCTATCGCCAAGTATACCTAGGTATTTTGCTGAAGCACCACTCTCTTCTACCAAGGCTTTGAGGGTGATGCCGTTCACATCATACACCTTCCCGTACAGTAGGTTTGTGCCCGGTGGTTGAAGTTCGTCGCCAGTTGAGAAGATCGAAACCCTTGGTCTTCTGTACACCTTAACCTTGCTGTAGCCTGAAACTATCAGCACAGCTATCTCTCTGGGTGTTAGTAGAGTTCCTTGGTGTAGTACGATGTCTCCTACTGTCAGATCTGCGCCAGCTTCTCCTATATTTTCACCTGGGGCTGTGCTTCTGTAAACCAGTATGTAGTCTCCTTCTTTTTTGGTGTATTCGAACATAACTACGGAATCAGCGCCTTTTGGTATGGGCGCTCCTGTTGCAACTTCAACCGCTTCATTTAACCTCACCTCTACTTCTGGCTTCTGCCCAACTTCCACTCTATCCACCACCCTAAGCCTAACTGGGTTATCTTCATCAGCACCAGCCACAGACCTTGAGTCAATAGCGTAGCCATCGACTTCAGATCTGTCAAAGGGCGGTGAATCGGCTCTGGAGTAGATCGTCTCAGCCAATATTCTTCCAGCAGCCTCTTCGAGGTCAACCTCCTCCACGCCAAGAGGCTTCAGTCCGCCGAGCGCTTCTGCTATTCTACTTATCCCTTCTTCTACACTCAGCAGCTTATGAAAGACTACAGCCAACTTTAACCACCGGGCTCAGAGAGGGGCCTCAATAGGTTGGATAAGATACGCTTCAACTTCCTCTCCTTCGTCAAACCCCTCCATATTCTCCTCTACTATGATCATCGCATTAGCCTTAGTGATAGATGAGAGCAGACCAGAGCCTGTTAACTTAAGAGGCTCTATCAAATAGCCTGAGGGGCTGGGTATAACTCTTGCTCTAACGAAGCAGCGGTACCCAACTTGTGTGGCGAGTTTTCTAGTCAGCCTACCTCTTACTTTAGGTTTCGGCTCTGGTTTTGTGTTGTAGAGGAAGTTTATAATCTCGTCTACAAATACTTCGAAGCCGACAAGCGCTGCTACTGGGTACCCTGATAATATGAATATGGGTTTACCGTTGACTACGCCAGCCCCGGTTGGTTTCGCTGGTCTCATAGCTACGCCGTGTGCGAGTAAGCCGGGTGAGCCGAGTTTCTGAACTGCTTCTGGCATAAGATCTTTTTCCCCTAGGCTTGTACCTCCGGTTGTAACTATGATATCACATATCTCTAATCCGAGCCTTAACCTTTCTAGTATCTTGTTTAAGTCGTCTTCTACTGTGCCTAGGTCTACGGGTATGCAGTTCCTCTCTTTTATGAGCGCTGTTAGCATAGGTTTGCTGCTGTTCACGACTTCGCCTAACTTCACTTCCTCTCCGACTTCCTTGA
>CAYQXI010000115.1:0-3948 GCA_964421575.1 uncultured Nitrosopumilales archaeon | reverse complement strand
TATGATAACTGTCACACCAAGGCAGCTCGAGTCGTTGATCAGGTCAGCAACCGCAAGAGCAAGAGTTATGCTAAGAGATAAGGTGAATGAGGAGGATGCTTTAAGGGCTATCTCATTAATGGAGAGGATGCTCAGCACCGTTAGTGTAGATGTGAAGACAGGTAGAGTTGATCTAGGCGTCTTACACGGCAGACCACTTAGCGAAAGAACTCTACTTGAAACAGCCTTAGATGTCTTTAAATCACTTACTGGTCCTGAGCAGAAGCCTGTAGATGGTAAGGTGTTTATAGAAGAACTCATCAAAACGGGTAAATTTAAGAGGCAAGACGCTGAGCGGATGCTGCAGATACTTCACAGAAGCGGACAGATCTATGAGGTCAGACCAGGATACTTCAGAAAAGTTGTGTGATCCTAACACTTGCGTATAAGAGACCTACCGTTACCTAAAGCGCTTATTGACCTTCTCGAGGAGAAGGGTTACGTAGACCTCTATCCGCCTCAAGAAGAGGCTGTAAAGAGGGGTGTGCTTCGAGGAACTAATGTCCTTTTAACAACACCAACCGCTAGCGGCAAGACACTTGTTGCGATAATCGCGGCTGGCAAAAGGATTTTAGAAGATGGGGGGAAGGTGGTCTACCTCACACCTCTTAGGGCTCTAGCCGCTGAAAAGTATGAGGAGTTCAAGATGCTCGAGGCTCTCACCAAATCAGATGGTTCCCACATTAAGGTATACATCTCAACAGGTGACTACGATTCCCCAGGTGAGTTTCTTAGGGATGGTGATCTAATCGTCTTGACCAACGAAAGGTTCGACTCAATACTTAGACACGGCGCTTCTTGGCTAGATGATGTGAAGCTGTATGTTGCAGACGAGCTGCACCTGGTAGGCTTGCCTAAGAGGGGACCTACTCTAGAGAGCATACTCACCAAGATCAGAGCCTTCTCCTCGGACTCGCAGATAATAGGTTTGAGCGCTACGATAACGAACGGGGCTATGATAGCGAAGTGGCTTGGTGCTGAGCTCATCAACATAGACTGGAGACCCGTAAAGCTCGTTGAAGGGGTTTGGGACCACGGCAGAATCATCTATGCTGACGGTAGAACAAAGACGGTAAAGAGCACTGGGAGAGGCGCTGCAATAGATGTTGCCGCAGATGTACTTGACGAAGGAGGGCAAGCACTAATATTTGCAGAAACTCGAAGGAGGGCTGTGAGCCTAGCGGCTAAGGCTGCTGAAGTCACTAAACACTACCTCACAGAGGAAGAGAAGAAGAAGTTGAGTGAGGTTAGTAGGAGGATACTGACCGAGGCCGAGGAAACTTCCTTGAGTAGAGCCTTGGCTGAAGCCGTTGAATGTGGCTCAGCCTTTCACCACGCCGGTCTCGCATCTGCCCATAGAAGGATCGTTGAGGAAGCCTATAGAAGTGGGCTAATAAAGATACTGACAGCAACACCAACACTTGCGGCAGGGGTTAACCTCCCAGCTAGAAGGGTTGTGATAGCAAGCCTATACAGATATGATGTTGAGTATGGCGGGCAGAGTATGCTTTCTGTGCTTGAGTATAAGCAGATGTGTGGTAGAGCGGGTAGACCTAAATTTGATGATATAGGTGAGACGATTCTCTTGGCTTCACCCTCCTTCACAAAAGAAGAACTCTTCGAGAATTACATCCAAGCCAAGCCCGAGCCTATCACATCTCAACTCTCAGATGAGGGCATGCTTAGAACTCATCTGCTCGCCACGATAGCCAGCCTACCTGGGTTGTGCGACGAGGATATCGAGGAATTTTTCTCTAAGACGCTCTTTTCGCTGCAGTATAGGCGACCTACAGTGAAGATTAGGTTGAGCAGATGCTTATCCACGCTACTAAGAGACGGGTTGATTGAGAAGATTGGTCGCAGGTATATGGCTACCGAGTTTGGGAAGCGAATCTCACTACTTTATATAGATCCTGAGACAGGTGTGTTATTCAAGAAGGCGCTTCAGAGGAGCGAGGCTGGGCGAAGATACGAAGCTGGTTTAATCCACATAGTCTCGATAGCACCGGATATGTCGCCTAAACTTGCTTTGAGAAGCAAAGATACGGGTGAGGCTCGAGACTATATGGAGGAGCATAGTGAAGAATTCCTCATACAACCCTATGAGGAAGCAGCCTACTGGAGCGGCTCAGACTCCTTTAGAAATGTGCTTGTATTAGAGGCTTGGATAAGGGAGGCTAGCGAAGAAAGTATCCTAGAGAAGTATGGTGTTGAACCCGGAGACCTCTACAGAATAACCGAGAACGCTGAGTGGCTACTCTACTCTCTTAAGGAGATAGCCAAACTTCTTCAGATCAACTACTTGATTGATGAGATAGAAGAGCTGAGGCTGAGAGTAAAGTATGGTGTTAGACCAGAACTGCTCCCCTTAACCAGACTTGAAGGTGTAGGACGAGTTAGGGCTAGAGCCCTCTACAGCCACGGCTTTACAGACCTCAATAAGATCGCCTCAGCCAAGGAAGAGCAGCTAGCAGCAGTACCCAAGATAGGACCAGCGTTAGCCAAGAAGATAAAGAAACAAGTTCAGAGTCTGAGATGAACCCAGTAAGCGGGCTGGCAGCCTGTGTAAGTAGGGGTAAAGAAGATGTCTTAACGAGGATACTTTGGCAGATGATTCGCCGTGCACCCTTCGGCTTCCATTTCTACACACAACACGAGGCTTTAGGCACCGACAGCATAGATGAGTGCTCAGCTAAAGTGGGGGTTTGCTTAAGGTTCCAGAGCAAGGCACCACCTATACCTATGCATGGAGAAATCTACACGCCAGAGAACTTCGACATAGAGAAACTAGGGCAAAAACTCCTAGACAGACGCTTGGAGGAGGCTGCCGAAGATCTAGAGTCGGTAGATGGAGCGTATTCGATAGTCGTAGCAAGCGAAAAGGAGATGATTTTGGTAAGAGACCACCTAGGTCAGAAACCACTCTACTACGTGCAGAAGCCCGAGCTTATAGCAGCAGCCACCGAGAAAAACGCCTTAGAGTTGTTAGGCTTCGAAGCAGAGGCTGCGCCGAGGAATGCTATACTCTACCTATCTTATGGCGAGAAGCGGGTGTATAAGATCCCAGAAATAAGGGATGAGGGTGTAGTGGAGGATCTGGATGAAGCAGCTGACCGCGTTTCAGCTCTGCTCAGAGCCTCGGTTGAAGCGAGGTTGAAGAAGGCTGGTAGAGTGGCTTTAGGCTTTTCAGGGGGCTTAGATAGCGCGCTTCTGGCGAAGATCGCCTCAAATCTGAAGGAGATTAAGCTGCTCTGCTTGGGTTTAGAGGGGTCAAGAGACCTTGAGTGGGGCGCTAAGGCTGCTAACCTCCTAGGTTTAGATGCAGAGCTATACAAAGTAGATGCTGAAGACGTGGAGGATGCTTGCGACAGATTACTCGCCTACCGTAGCTTCAGCACACTCGACTTAAGTATCGGGGTGGGTGTAGAGTTGTTGGCCAGACGAGCAAGAGAAGAGGGCTGCCAGACTCTTATGCTCGGGCAGCTGGCTGATGAACTCTTCGGAGGCTATATGCGATATCAGCGCGCTCTCCTCTCAAAGGGTTTGGAAGCTGCTCAGAAGCTTACGATTGAAGACGTTTTATCGGCGGAGAGGGGTTTAGAGAGGGATGAATACGCTTCAGCACCATATGTTGATCTGAACCTACCCTACGCATCTAAGCCGTTTGTCAACTATGCTCTTAACATACACCCCAAGCTCAAAGTGGATGAGAAGAGGAGAAAGATAGTTCTGAGGAGGGTTGCTGAAATGCTAGATCTACCAGAAGAGATCGCGGAAGCACCTAAGAAGGCGCTTCAATACAGCACAGGCATAGCCAAGGCTATCAAGCTGGCAAAGAAACCCTTATAACCGAAGTAGATAATAGAAAAAGATAGAGAAAGGTTCTGTACAGGTGAGTTAAATGAGCCA
>CAYQXI010000114.1:0-29009 GCA_964421575.1 uncultured Nitrosopumilales archaeon | reverse complement strand
ATTGTAACTGATGCTGAAGTTGTAGAATCTCACATAGAGAATTGAAAGCGTCTGGCTAGCGGTTGTTACAAAGTCCGTATAGCGTGGTTCTTTGAATCTCACATAGAGAATTGAAAGTTTATGATGAAGTGGTGTAGCAATATCGCAATTGCAAGAATCTCACATAGAGAATTGAAAGCATAACCTTCTTCCAAGGCAGCGTAACATCATTCAACTCCAAAGGAATCTCACATAGAGAATTGAAAGGATATTTTTTGTAATAGGAATTGCCTTACCTTTTCGCTTGAATCTCACATAGAGAATTGAAAGCTATGCTTAGGGTCTTCCTTCGCTAGCTGAAGGGTAGACGAATCTCACATAGAGAATTAAAAGCACTTCATCGTTACCCAGTTCCACCCCAACACCCGTAGAATCTCATATATAGAATTGGGGGTGTATTTGGTTTTGATTTACATCTTTCTCCACTATCTTTAATATCTCGAAGCTATCTATCTGCTACTGATGCCTAATCGGATAGTAATGCAAGTAGACCTAGACTACTTTTACGCTCAGTGCGAAGAGGTTAGAAACCCCACGCTTAGAGATAAACCCGTGGTCGTCTGCATCTACTCTGGGCGTGGGGTTGATGGTGGCGCTGTTACTACAGCGAACTATGTTGCTAGAAGGTATGGTGTGCGCTCCGGCATGTCTATTGCGAAAGCCAAGCATCTCCTTAAAGGTGTTGACGCGGTCTTCCTTAAAGCAGACCTAGACTACTACGATGAAGTCTCCCGAAGGGTAATGAACATACTCAGAAGGCACGCTGATGTATTCGAGGAGGTTAGTGTCGATGAAGCCTACCTCGATCTCACAGAGAGAGTCAAAGGGGATTACGAAGCAGCAAAACAACTCGCTCTAAAGATCAAAGAAGAGATCAAAAAGACAGAAAAACTAACCTGCTCAATAGGCATAGGCCCAAATAAGGTCATAGCCAAGATAGCCTCAGACTACCAGAAGCCAGACGGACTTACAGTAGTGAAGCCTGAGGAGGCTGCCAAATTCATAGCAAAGATGGATGTCGACAAGCTACCCGGTGTGGGCGCTAAGACGAAGAAGGTGCTTGAGGAAATGGGTGTGAAGACTATAGGCGATCTCGCCAAGCAAGACCCCCAGAAGCTCGTCTCGATCTTCGGGATGAAGATTGGAAACTACCTTTACAACGCTGCAAACGGCAGAGACGATGAACCAGTAAAAGAGAGGGCCGAGCCCACACAGTTCAGTAGGATCATAACCCTAAAGCAAGATGCCAAAACGGTAAAGGAGGTCGAGGGATACGTAGATGAGATCTGCCGAGACCTCTACTCTAAGGTATCTTCACAAGGCTACGCTTTCAAGAGCGTAGGTGTATTTTGTGTAAGCGACGCCCTATCAACATATTCACGCAGCGAAACATACGAACACCCTCTTGACGGATATGATAGTCTGAAGATGGCATCTCTCACACTCTTAGCTAGGCTACTCGAGGAGGAGAAGATAAAGGTGAGGAGAGTGGGTGTAAGAGTCTCAGACCTTATTAAAAAGCGCGGCCAGAAGACGCTCTACGAATACCTAACTTCCACAGCTGAATAACTTTGCCATACTAAACACTTATATTCTGACATAAAGCTGGTCTGTCAAGGGAAGCTGGTGCCGAAAGAGAAGTATGATGTAATAATAGTTGGAGCAAGTCCAGCTGGCATATTCGCCGCATTGGAGCTGACAAGAAAGTCAGATCTAAGTGTACTCATCATCGATAAGGGCAAGGACATCTCTCAGCGCCAACACCAAGGCGAGTCCCTTATAAGCGGGTGGGGCGGAGCCGGAGCCTTCAGCGACGGTAAACTCAACTTCTCAACAACCTCAGGCGGGTGGCTAAGAGAGTACGTGGGGGTTGAGCGGCTAAAGCAACTCATGGAAGAAGTCGATAAGATCTACCTCGAATTCGGCGCATCCAATCAAGTATACGGCGTCGATCTCGACGAGATAGCACACATCGTAAGAAAAGCAGCCCTTGCCGGTTTGAAACTACTACCGTTCAGAATTCGCCACTTGGGTTCGGATATGGCGCCTCTCATACTTCAGAGGATGAAGAAGGCTCTGGAGGAGAAAGCAGACATTAGGCTTGAAACAGAGGTGACAAAGATATTGACTTCAAACGATGTTGTGAGCGGCGTTGAGTTAAAGAGCGGCGAAAAGATCTACTCTGAATATGTTATAGTAGCTGCTGGGAGGGCCGGTGCGAGCTGGCTGAGGCAAGAAGCGGCAAGGCTTGGGATAAAGCTCATGGCAAACCCCGTAGATATAGGTGTGAGGGTCGAGGTTCCGGCGGCTGTTATGCAGGAGATAACCGATTTACTTTATGAGCCGAAGTTCCTCTTCTACTCCAAATCCTTCGACGATAGAGTTAGGACGTTCTGCGTCTGCCCAAACGGCTTCGTAGTACCTGAATACACAGACGATATAGTCACCGTGAATGGTCACAGCTACCTAAATAAGAAGAGTGATAATACTAACTTCGCCCTACTCGTCAGCACCAAGTTCACAGAACCATTCAACGACCCCATAGCGTACGGCAAGTACATAGCTAAGTTAGCGAACCTCCTAGTAGGTGGAGTTATGGTGCAGAGGCTGGCTGACTTAGACGAGGGCAGAAGATCAACACCAGAAAGGTTAGCCAAAAGCATAGTCGAGCCAACCTATAAAGATGCCAAACCCGGTGATCTGAGCTTCGTATTACCCGCAAGGTACCTCATAGGCATAAAAGAGATGCTCCAAGCATTAGATAAAGTCACACCAGGCGTCTACAGCAAACACACCCTACTCTACGGGGTCGAGGTGAAGTTCTACTCATCAAGACTCGAGCTGAGCAACTGCCTAGAAACTAGGATAAAGAACCTCTTCGCCATCGGGGACGGTGCCGGGATTACACGAGGCTTGGTCCAAGCTTCAGCCTCCGGGCTGATAGCGGCCAGAGAGATCCTAGCTAGAAAGGGTATAGACGCTGAGAAGAAGGGTGTAGGTATTTGAACATTTACGCTTCTGGAGATGCTAAGCGATGCCGGAAGGGTTAGCCGCGATAGAGACATCCGATGAAGTCGTTTATTTAGCGTATAGACCCAGACGCAGAAACTCGAGAAAAGGGGAGAATGGTAGGGTCCTTGTAGTCGGTGGGAGCTACCTATACCACGGAGCACCCCTACTCTCAGCCCTAGGCGCATCTAAAGTCGGTGTAGATCTGGTCTACTTGGCTGTGCCGAATGTGATAGCAGCACCTATCAGAGCCTACTCACCAACATTCATAGTCCTACCGCTGCCAGACGCTAAACTCACAGTTGGCTGCGTAAACAGACTTCTAAAGTGGCTCCCTGAGGTGGATGCTGCGGTAGTAGGCCCGGGTTTAGGTAAACAAAAGACAGATGGGATGAAGAAGCTGGTGAGAGAACTTGCTTTCAAGGGTGTAAGGGTTGTGTTAGATGCCGATGCTCTTAGAGCAGAGGTAACCCAAGAAATAGCTGGAAAGCCAAGTGTGCTCACACCACACCAAGGTGAGTTCAAGAGGATCTTTAACAAAGAGTTAGATGAAAAGCTGGAGAGCAGAGCCTCAGCACTAAAGGAGGCAGCCGCACAATCTAAAACGACGATCCTCCTAAAAGGGGCCGTAGACATAATCTCAGACGGAATTAGATTGGCGTTCAACAGGACAGGTACACCAGCCATGACCGTAGGGGGTACTGGTGACGTTCTGGCGGGTGTGGTTGCTGCATTCCTTGCTTTAGGCGCTGAGCCTTTTGCAGCGGCTGCTGCTGGCGCTTACATCAACGGTTTGGCTGGTGAGGCTGCTGAGAAGGAGATTGGGTTACATATCACCGCTGTCGATGTGGCTGAGAAGATACCGCATGTGTTGAAGCGCTTTGACCGAGTAGGCTGAATATTTTTGCCAAGATACGGGCTTGGTTCACTCTGGAGCAGAGTAGAGGATGCACTTAAAGGTCTGATTCCAGTTTACGATAAGGTAAATAGGGTGATCTCTTTAGGCCAAGACCTTAATCTCAGGCGTCTAGCTGCGACTAAAGCTATCAAAGGTAAGGACCTAATAGTGCTCGATGCTGGCTGCGGACCGGGCACAATGAGCAAGACAATCCTCGACTCAACGAATTGCGTGAAGCAAATCGTACTCCTCGACCCGCTTCGAGAGATGCTTAAGCAGTCTAAGCATCGGTTAGGTGACGATAGATGCGCGTTTGTGCAGGCGGTCTTCGAATACCTACCATTCCGAAGCGGTGTTTTCGATGTTTCTGTCAGCACCTTCGCTTTAAGGGATGCCTTTGATCTAACTGCAGCGCTCACCGAACTCAGCCGTGTAGTTAAGTGTAGTGGAGTGGTGCTGATCTTGGATCTTGGTAAGCCAGACAGTAAGCTGCTTCGAGCTACAGTTGGGGCTTATTGGCGTATCTTAGTACCACTCTTAGCTTCAGCCTACATCGGCAAAGAAGGATTGCTATATAGGCTGCTTTACCACACGTATCAAAAGCTACCAACCAACGCCCATCTAAAGGAGATGGTTGAGAGGCTGTTTACACATATCGAGTTTGAGGAGAGGATGATGGGTGGAGTAATAATCCTTCTGGCTGTGAAGTAGCGCTCCACCATCCTTTTTTAACCCTTATAAGTTTGAGATCAGCATAGCGGTTGTATGCTTAGCAGAACAGCCTCAGCAGCTGCAGTGATCTCAGCCGTCGCCTTGGTTTTGGCGGCTATAAGTGGATACTTCGTAAACCTACAAGAGAAGAGAACTGAGGACCTTAACGCGGAAGTGACTTTTTTACGAGATTCAGTAAATCAGCTAGATAGTAGGCTGCAGAATATAGAGGCTGAGATCCAAAACCTAGCTCGGGACACTTCTCAGCTATCAAATCAAATAAATCAGCTGACTAAATTAGTGGTTCTCAACCAGAGTGTACCAGCCCAAATTCTCATCGAGATAATTTCAGCAGTAAACCAGTCGCTGACATCGAAGCTAATTGCACTTAATCAGAGTTTGACAACCTTAGAATGTAATGTTTCACAATTGAGCAAGGAGGTAGCTGCTATAAGTAGACAGACGCCGGGCAAGGTTTATGAGAAGGTCTACAAGTCGGTTGTAGTTATAAGGACGGCACTAGGGCAGGGTTCAGGCTTCATATATGGTGAGAACCTGATTTTAACCAATTGGCATGTGGTAGAAGGGGTTGACGTGGCTGATGTTCAATTCTATGATCAGACGAGAACCACCGCCTATGTTTTAGCGACAGACCCTTATTCTGATGTGGCTGTGTTGAAGATTGATAGGAAGCCATCTGACGCCCTTCCTCTAAAACTAGGTAACTCTTCAGAGGTGTGGATAGGGGAGACTGTGGTAGCCGTGGGTAACCCGCTTGGGCTGACAGGCAGCCTCTCAGTAGGTGTAATAAGCCAAGTCAATAGGCTCTTAGACCTCTACCCGATAATAGTGCCAGTCCTACAGCTCGACATAACCATAGCGCCAGGCAGCTCAGGCGGACCACTTCTGAACTTAGATGGTGAGGTTATCGGCATAACCAACGCAGGCACATCAGTAGGCTTTAGCTTCGCCATACCCTCAAACGTGGTTAAGAGGGTAGCCTCAGACCTCGTGTTGAAGGGCTATTACCGGCACCCCTACTTCGGCTTCTCAGCGATAACACTAACTCCTGAAATCATTAAAACGTATAACATATTGGATGTTGACCCATATCAGAACGGGCTTATGGTGATAAATGTTGAAAGCAATACTCCCGCTGAGAAGGCTGGTCTAAAGGCTTGGACACGGGTAAGAACACTTACAGGCTATGCATATAAGCCTGGTGATATAATATTGGCTGTTGACGGTAAGCGGACATACACCACCGAAGACTGGTTTGCGTACGTTTCTATGAACGTTTCACCTAACCAGAAAGTGGTTTTGACCATACTTAGGGAAGGGAGGACTCTCGACTTAGAGATCACACCTACCGCTAGACCACCCTACCGAGGCTAACCCAATCCTACAGCTTAAATACCTAATCCACTCGATACCTTGCGTAGAGGTCTTAAGAGTTGCCGCAAGCATACTGTGTAAAATGCAGAAAGAAGGTTGAAATAAAGGACCCTAAACCGACCAAACTCAAGAACAACAAACCAGCGATCGTAGGCGTATGCCCTAACTGCGGAACCAAGGTATTCAGAATCGGAAAGGCTTAGAGGGGATGCTCAACCCCTCACCTTACCCTTTTTCTCACTAACACAAAAGGAATGGCACTCTCCTCTAAAATTAACCCTTTCAGCGTTATGTAGGAGTTGTTTAAACTATTGGTTTCTCTGCATATCCTTCTTTAATCTCTATGCTTGTTATGGTATAATCTTTTTTTAGACTTCCTATAAATCCTGTATAGGTAAGAATTTGGTGTTATGACAGACCTTGTAGTGAAGAAGATAGGAAGTTTAACGGTTGGAGTTAAAAAAGAACTGTGCCTTGGTTCGTCCAAGTAACGAGAAGCTAAATCTTCAAATCATGCAGCTTGATCAATAGGGCAATAAGGCAGAGGTAATTTGTAATACCAAGCTTAGACCAGCCGATGAGCTAACCTTATGCTTCATGGAGGCAGCGCGAGGCTATCAAGTTGACGTAACAGATCCCTTCTCCACAAAAATTTTTATAAGAAGAAAGTCAGCGGGAATAATGGGATGGGATACGTTGGATGTTATCGTTTGTGTTAAACACGTTCCATTAACCAGTGATACCGAGTTAATAATTGGAGCAGATGGGAGAAAAATAGAAAAAACTGGGTTGGTTTTTGACATTAACGAGTGGGATGACTACGCAGTAGAAGAAGCTGTGCGTATAAAAGAAAAATGGGGTGGAACGGTTACAGTGATAACAGTCGGTGATGAAGAATCTGATAAAACATTACGCAAGTGCCTCGCACGTGGTGCAGACAGAGCTATACGCCTAACAGACCCAAAATTTGAGGGCTCAGACGGTTATGTAATAGCAAAAATACTATATAGCGTAATAAAAAATTTACATTACGACTTAATTTTAACCGGTTTTCAAGCGGGAGACGACGGCTACTCAATGGTTGGTCAAATACTAGCTGAAATGCTTGGAATACCACATGCCACACTAGTCAAGAAAATCGAGTTGGGCGCAGGAACTGCAAGAGTTAACCGTGAACTTGAAGGCGGATTGGAAGAAGTCGTCGAAGTTAGGCTTCCGGCTCTGTTTGCCGTCCAAACAGGTATAAATGTCCCTCGATACGTTTCTATAATGAGCATCAGAAAGGCTCTACAAAAAGAGATAAAGGTTATGAATTTAGCAGAACTAGGCTTAAAAGAGGAAGAAGTAGGCGAACCAGGTTCATGGCTGAAAATAGAAAAGCTTTATGTACCTCAGCTCGAAAAGCAAGTAAAATTTCTTAAAGGGGGTCCAGACGAAGTCGCGGCACAAATTATTGAGATCCTTAAGTCAAGGGGGTTGTTATAATGGCTGGGATTCTTGTTTTAGCAGAGCACAGACTAGGACAAATTCGTGACATAACTTATGAGATGTTGACAAAAGGTAGGGAAATAGCGGAAAAGATCAATACTGAACAAATAGCTGTCATACTAGGCAGAAATATTAAAGAAAAGGCAAAGACGCTGTGTGAATACGCCGAAAAAGTTTTCGTTGTCGAAGACGAGAAACTTGAAAACTTCAATTCTGATGCATATCAAAAGGTGCTTATGAAGTTACTCAGAGAGGAGAAACCGATTTTAACAATGATTGGGCATACATCTTATGGTGTGGAGCTAGCCCCAAGACTTGCGGTAGCACTCAATATTCCATTAGCCACAGACTGTATAGACTTCTTTTTCGAAGGCGAGAATCTTACAGTTATAAGGCAGATGTATGGTGGAAAACTCAATGTTAAGGCCACACTTAAAAAAGGAAATGGCTATATGGTTACAGTGCGCCAAGCAGCTTTCACAGCTAAAAAACCCTCACAACCAATAAACGGTGAGATAATAGAGAAAGAGTCGCCGTTAACAGAGGAAATAACATCAAAACGTTTCATAGAATATATTTTACCAGAAGCTGGTGGTGTCGATATAACAGCAGCGGAAAAAATCGTAGGCATAGGGAGAGGCATAAAAGATCAAGCGAATCTACCGATGGTTGAGGAATTTGCAAACTTATTAGGCGCTGCGCTAGCCTGCACAAGACCTGTTGTAGACAAGGGTTGGCTTCCAGCTGAGCGACAAGTCGGCAGTTCAGGAAAAATAGTTAAACCAAAACTCTATATCGCTCTTGGCATAAGCGGTGCTTTCCAGCATATCGTAGGAATGAAGAATTCTAATCTTATTATAGCAGTAAATAAAGACCCAAACGCACCAATTTTCCGCTATTCCGATTACGGAATAGTTGACGACCTATTAAAGGTGGTGCCGGCCTTAAAGAAGAGGATAATCGAGTCAAAAGGACAAAAACTTGCCTAAAATACGTTAGACTCCCCTACACTATCCTTAGATAACAAATTTTTTACATCTGGAGATAATCACAGGCTTTCGATGGTCTGGAGCTTCGTTTGGTCTTTATAGAGAAGCCGCTTGCCCAGAGTATTTTCTCTCCTCAATGTTGGGTAAGTAGACGCGAAAGGCTTATCCGGATGTTAGCTCAACAACCACAATAATCTTTATTAATAGTACTAGAATATGATAGAGGAAGGATATATGGTGAATTCAATACTCGTACTATTTTACCTTTTGGGTATCATTTCGATATTATTTTTCCTGTATTTTTTATTTAAAGCCTGCAGGAAAGTGGGGGTGTCTTTATCTTTAAGAAGGATTGTTAATTTTGCTATTTACGAAATTCGTGAAGGCGTTAGTTCGTTTTTTGGTTTCATTCACTTTTCAATCGTTATGGGTATTGTCCTTTCAACTATTTATTTTTGCCTAATACCCCTGTTAATGGATAGTTTTATATGGTATGCTTTGCTCGTCATTTCAATACCATTTGCTGTTGGGCTCTTTGTAGATATAATTTGGAGAGTAGTTTTTCTTTCTAAGAGTACAACAATACTTGAATATTTAAAGGTACAACGCGACTTCAGGAAAGAATCCACGATTTCTCATACAAAGGTAATCGTCATCATCGTATTAACTTTAAGCAACCTGCTGTTTTTATGGAATTCAGAATTTTTCATAGTTAATAGCTTAATTTTTGTTGTAAGAAATATCCTACTATCATTATTTTTCGTTGAATCTCTTGCCAACACGATGCTAAACTATGACAAACCAATTCACTATCTTGAAATACCTTTTAGATTAAAGGATGTCTTAGAGGGAAAAGCGGAAATTGGAAACATAAAAACAAGCATAGAAAATATTAATGATCTGAGTGATCGTAAAAAATTATCCTTAAGTGCTTGTCTTGAGATTGGTGTTTGTGAAGATGTTTGCCCCGCCACTTCGGTGTTACGGCCATTGTCGCCAAGGGTGTTTATAAGAAAACTTTCCACACTTATGAAAAACAAGCCGGTCAACGGTAATCCATTTGAAGTTATAGAAAAAGATGAAATATGGTCGTGCACTATGTGTGGTGCGTGTACATTTTCCTGTCCCGTAAAAGTCCGACATTTGGAAATAATGCTGGATCTAAGGAGAACATTAGTAGAAAACGGCTTAATCGATGAAAAGAAATCTAAGGTTCTTTCAAGCGTTGCCACCTATGGGAATACATTTTGGATGCCGAATTATGGTAGAAACAAATGGGTTGAAAATCTTGGAGTTAAAACGATTGACCAAAACCCAAATTATAAATATTTACTATGGTTCGGATGTTTAAGCAGTTTCGATGATCAACACAGAAAGATCGTCGAAGCATTTATCAGAATTTTGAGAAAAGCGGATAAGTTAGATGAAATCGCGGTTCTAGGTAGCCTTGAAACATGCTGCGGGGAACCCGTGAGAAAACTCGGTGACGAAGGTATGTTTCAAGAAATAGCGCTTAAAAACATAGAATTATTTGAAAAGTACAACATAAGTTCAATTATTACCGTTTGTCCTCACTGCTATAATACATTTAAGAACGATTACCGCGGACTCGGTTTGAAAGACATAAAAGTTATTCATCATGCTGAGTTTCTTGATATGTTATTTGAAAGTAAAACGCTGAGTTTAAAAACAATCGGTAAGAAAATAACCATCCACGACTCTTGCTACTTATCTAGATATAACAGAATCGCTCCTATGATAAGTTCACTAGAAAAAATTGGAAGTGTAAGAAGACCAAAAAGATACGGTGAAAAAACCTATTGCTGTGGCGGCGGAGGAGGAAACTATTGGTATGAAGTCCCGGAGAAGAAGAGGATAAGTCACGAAAGATTGGAACAATTGCTAGAGACGAAGCCAGACATCATAATCACGTTTTGCCCCTACTGTAAGGCGATGCTAGATGACGCAGCTCAAGCTAAAGGATTAGAGCACTTAGAAATATTGGATGTTGCAGAAGTAATATTGGAAGTGATTGAATAAGTTCAGCAAGACAGGAGCATCGACCATTTAAGACCGACATTATATTTTAACAAACCAAAGAAGAACACGAGGATAAATTCGCAAGATTCCAGACAAGAAGAAGCTTAAAAAATATACAGAGAGGAGAAGCCAACGAAACAAACTCTACTTGGAAATCCTCAGATATAGCGTCAAAATAAAGTGTCATTAGGGGTAATAGCGTGGGTGTGCATATAGATAAGGCACAAGCCGCCAACACTACAAAGAGAAATGAAAGCTGACGATGGAGTATGCTGGTTTTTAAGCTTAAAGAGAAAGCATTCGACGATTCTGAAGGAAAATATAGCCGCTATGTCTTTTCTCGCTTCTGCTTGATCTCTTTTCTCACATCACTTTGGCATAATTGCTTTGGTTAGACGCTTTCCACTTTATGTTATAAATATGCAAAGAAAAGGTAGTTTTTTCTATTAATACTGCAAAAGTTTCAAGAACACTTCAATTAAAACTCGAATTCTTGATTTCAGTCTACATCTTCTGTAAGTTTTAAGATGGCGAACATGGTTTATCCTAGGCTAGGAAATATATTTTATCAAAAAGTTAAGTTATTATGAATTAAAAACCTAACGTCAAACACAAAGACCTAAATCTAAAGTTACTATGTTCTTATATGCGCACAAAAAGTTTATAAGAGACATGAAAAAAAGTTATGAGGAGGAATTAATTATGAGTTTAAGAGTTGGTGTAGATGTCGGTGGGACTTTCACAGATTTTTTGATTTATGACGAGAAATCTGAAAAAATTTGGTTCTACAAGAGACCGACCACACCTGCACAGCCTCAGATAGGCATACTAAGTGGGCTTAGAGAGAGTTCCATCGATTTTAGGAATATAAAACTCCTTATAGTGAGCACAACAATAGGGACAAATGCCATCCTAACTGGCAATTTACCAAGAACAGCACTTATAACAACTAAGGGATTCAGAGATGTTCTTGAGATCAGAAGAGGCACCAGAGAGGATATATGGGATCATTATAAAGACCCCCCTCCGCCCCCGGTCAAAAGGCGAGATAGATTTGAAGTTGATGAAAGAGTGGATTATGCTGGGAAGATCTTAAGACCACTAAACATTAAAGAATTAGAGGCAGTTGTTGAAACCATAAAGAGTAGAGGAATAAACGCCATAGCGGTCTGCTTTATAAACTCATATATTAACCCAGCGCATGAGCAGCTTGCAAAAGATGTTATAGAGAGAATCTATCCCAACTCATTAGTATCGATATCGAGTGAGGTCAATCCCGAAATGTTCGAGTTCGAGAGAACCTCTACTACTGTAATAAACGCGGCCTTAATGCCAATTGTACGTGACTTTATAATTTCATTGGAGACAGAGCTTAAAGATGGCGGATTCCAAGGAGGTTTGCTCATATTCCACAGTGCTGGAGGAGCAATGACTCCTGAAACTTCTATCAAGTTTGCGGCTAGGCTTGCCGGAGTAGGGCTAGTCGCAGGTGCTATTGGGGGGCTGAATATAGCTTCGGCTTGCGGATACAAGAACATAATAGGGCTTGACTCAGGAGGCACCACTGCCTTAGTATCTATGATTTTCCAAGGAGAGCTGCGCAAAAAGAGCGAGCTTTCGATCATTTTCGGTTATCCTATAAGGTTCCCAAACCCTGATGTGATAGTGATAGGCGCTGGAGGCGGCAGTGTTGCGTGGATCGACGAAATGAATGTTCTCCACGTGGGGCCTCAGAGCATGGGTGCAGAACCAGGTCCAGCTTGTTATGGAAAAGGTGGTTTAGAGCCGACATTGACAGATGCTAACGTAGTGGTTAACAGAATATCGAAGGAGATGTTTCTTGGAGGCAGAATGGTCATAATGCCAGAGCTTGCTAGAAAAGCTATTGAGGAAAAGATCGCTAAGAAGCTCGGAGTCGACCTTATGGAGGCGGCCGAAGGTATTATAAAGATTGCAGTGACAAATATGGCTAACGCGGTCAGGCTCATATCAATTGGTAAGGGGTTTGATCCAAGAGAATTTGTTCTATTGGCCTTTGGAGGCTCAGGTCCTCTCCATGCGTCGCTAATTGCCCAAGATCTTGGGATACCTAAAGTGTTAGTACCTTTGTGGCCTGGGGTACTTTCAGCCTTGGGTGCCCAAAGTGTTGATGTGAGACTCGATATAATGAAAACCTACATAAAAATACTTTCAGATGATATCTCTGACGAGCTTGAAAGGGAATATGAAGAACTAGAGGCTAAGATGATGAACATGATGGTTAAGGAAGGTTTCTCTCCAGAAACGACAACTCTATTAAGAGAGATGGATGCGAGGTACTATGGACAGTGGAGGAGCCTAACTATTCGCGTTCCAAAGCCCGTACACGTTGATAAATCTATAAACCACATCTTAGAAAGATTCCACATAGAACATGAAAGAGAGTATAATTACTGTGATAAAAGACAGAAAGTTGAGGTATACGCTCTTAGAGTGATCGGAGTGGGGCTGCTTAAAAAGCCGCCGCTACCTAAAATAACTAGGAGTGGATCTGCTGCCGATGCTCTAAAGACAACTAGAAATGTTTTCATTAACGGCGAGTACGTTAAGTTTAACATATACGATAGGGAAAAGCTTGGTTATGGTGCGAAGATTGAGGGGCCTGCGATCGTGGAGCAGATGGATACAACTGTACTTCTTGTTCCAGGAGATGTAGCAGAAGTTGATGAGTATGGTAATTTATTAATCATGAAGGAGGAGTAAGTTAGGGGTGGGTATATATGCGGCAGAACATATATGAAAAATATGAGATTGGAAAGATCAGCTTAGATCCAATTACTTTCGAAGTTCTGAAAAATTCATTCGTTACTCTTGTAGACCAAATGGCCGAGCAGATACTAAGGACTTGTTACTCATTTGTAATATTCAATAGGGACTTCAGTTGCGCTTTAAATGACGCATTGGGCGATACTGTGATGCAAGGAAGTCAAGATATAGCCGTTCACACCGGAACACTTCACTACACCGCTAAAGCTGTTCTTGAGTATTTTAAGGAAGATCTCTATCCTGGTGATATCATCGCTATAAACGATCCGTATATGGGTGGCACACACTTTACTGATGTGAGGATTATGAAACCTGTGTTCTATGATGGGGAACTGATAGCGATCACGCAGTCAAATGGGCATTGGGCTGATGTGGGAGGTGCAGTACCCGGTTCCTTTAACGTTATGGCAAAGGAGCATTATGCAGAGGGATTAAGAATAACACCAGTTAAACTCTGGGAAAAAGGGAGGTTTAGAAGGGATGTCGCTGATTTGATTGTGAGCAATATGAGGGTTCCGGAGGAGAGGCTTGGGGACATGAAGGCTCAAGCGGCAGCGACAGAAGTAGGCGAGAAGTTTTTGATAAGCCTAATCAAGAAGTATGGGTTCGAAACGGTACTTTCTGCTTTCAAGAGCGTTCAGGATTACGTTGAAAGAATGCTTAGACAACGTTTGAAGAACTTGCCAAAGGGTAGCTGGGAAACCGAAGATTTCATTGATTATGACCCTGGAAAAGAATATGATAAACCAATTAGGATCAAAGTTAAGATGTCGATAACCGACGAAGAAATATTTTATGATTTAAGCGGCTCTGACCCATACGTTAGCACCTTCCTTAATGGAGCTTTTGGAAATTCATTCTCAGCTGTTGTCGCTGGAACGAAGCTGTTCTTCCCAGACATACCCTTGAACTCAGGGTTCTATAGAGTCGTTAAGGCCTATCTGCCAGAAAACTCCGTAGTCAATGCTCCTTGGCCACTGCCTGTGACTGGATTCTGTTCTGGTGCCTACGAGAAGATTATGAGCTGTATAATAGAATTATGGTCTTATATAATGCCAGAAAGGGCTATGGCATGCTCTTTCAACTTAGAATACTTGCTGATAGGTGGCTGGGATAAGAGACCTGGATACGATAGGCACTTCATGTGGTACGATTGGATGTTAGGTGGTTATGGAGGTAGAAATAAAAAAGATGGAGCGAATGCCTCAGCCCCTCTATTCGGCATGGGGTTAACCGTGCAGCCTCTTGAAGGACAAGAAAGGCTGAATCCTGTAATAACTACTAAGCACGAGATAGTACAAGATTCTGGCGGCCCTGGTAAATGGAGAGGTGGTTGTGGTCTCGAGAAAGGCGGAATAATCACAGAATCCGATAGAGTTTTGATGTCCTACATGGCTGATAGAGAAAGGATAGTACCTTGGGGCATTTTAGGAGGGTTGCCATCAATACCTCAAGGAGTCTTTCTCAACCCTGGAACTCCAAATGAGAGATCTCTCGGATGCTATTTCTCAGCTGTTGAGATAAAGCAAGGAGATGTTTTCACAAGGATGTCAGCGGGAGGCGGAGGATTAGGTGATCCTCTAGAAAGGGATCCTATGCTTGTCTTAGAAGACGTAATAGACGGCTACGTATCCGTTGAAAGAGCTAGGAAAGATTATGGAGTGGTAGTGCGCCAAGAAAATGGAACCTACAAAATAGATTGGAGTGAAACCGAGAAGGAGAGGAACTACATTAGAGAAAATAGAAAGAAGTGGCTTGAGGAAGATCCTGATCTAGTTAGAGAAAAATGGCTTAAAGGAGAAATCGACTACCTGGACACCATAAGAAGATATGGAGTTATAATTGACAGAAGGACAAAGAACGTGTTGTACAAAACGACAGAAATATTTAGGAATGTGGTCTTGAAGAAATCTACTAAATGGTGGCGTGATTAGCGCGACGGTAAAGTGTCAAAGCATCTCTCTAAGATCTTGCCTCTCCAACCTAATGCCTTCTATGCCACTTGCTGCTACTGCGCTACATACACACAGTGTTAGATGAGTAAGATCGTGACTAAATAACTGATTAAAAGCAAGTCTCCGAACGCTATGCAAAAGTGTTGTTAAGCCACGCTAGTGTGACTGATGAAGGCTCCCCTTTATGCTGCAAACGAGTTGCTTTTAAGCGCGTTTCCTCGCTGCTGATCAGCAGGTTATAACTATGGAACAAGCTCAAACTACACATTGGTTTCATTCAATCTGGAGTAGTGGAAGAGTAATAGGACTATTCTAAAATTTGGGAATGACGATAAATTGGAATCTGCGAATCAGTGTTTATTAACTTCGTAAACACTCTTTAAGGATAGATGGGAGTTCCCAGGGAGTGTTTGCAATTCGGACTCCTGCTTGTTTTAGTGCGTTTATCTTGCTTGCAGCAGTGCCGCGTCCCCCTCTAATTATGGCGCCAGCGTGTCCCATCTTTTTTTCTGGTGGAGCTGCTTGACCCGCTATAAAGGCTACAATTGGTTTGCTAACGTGTTCCTTTATATACTCTGCGGCCTCCTCTTCCATAGTGCCTCCTATCTCTCCTATTATGACGATGGCCTTGGTTTGGTCATCTTTTTCGAATAGCCCGAGGACGTCTTTAAAGCGTAAGCCCACTATAGGGTCTCCGCCTACCCCTAACACAGTGCTTTGACCAAAACCAGCGTTAGTTAAAAGATTGCTTATTTCAGCAGTTAAGGTTCCACTTCTGGAGACTATCCCAATATTCCCGGGCATTACTGAATGTATCATGCCTAGCTTTATTTCACCTGGCACTGTTATGCCTGGACTGTTTGGACCTATGTAACGCGTTCCCAAGCTATTTGCAAGGGCTTTTATCTCGAGGGCATCGTGAACAGGCACCCAGTCCGTTATTATCGCCATAAACTTTATGCCTGCTTCGATTGCCTCAAACGCTGCATCTTTCATAAAACGTGCTGGCACATATATTACGGACGCGTCTGCCTCTTGTTCTTTCAGAGCTTCTTGAACAGAATCATAGACCGGGATGCCAAAAACCGTTTCTCCACCTTTGCCGGGTGTCACCCCAGCTACTATTTTTGTTCCATACTCAAGCATCATTTTTGTTTGACGAGCCCCAAGCCTTCCCGTAATACCTTGAACTATTACGCGAGTGTTTTTATTAACTAGAATGGCCATCAAACTCACCTAATTTCTACAGCTGCCTTTATGCCCTCCTTTACTGTCGGATAGCATCTAATCCCGGCATTTTCGAGGATTTTAACAGCTTGATCTGCACCAATCCCTTGAATTACGCCAATTATTGGTACTCGAGGTTTGGTTTTGGTTATTGCGTTAATCAAACCCTTTGCCGCTTCTTCAGCTGGCGATATCATAAACCAAAGAGCAACAAAAATCACTTTAACATCAGGGTCAGAGTCAGCTTTCTTTAAGAGTAGATCAAGAGCATTTTGTATCCTTTCCTCAGATAATCCTCCACCAGTATCTAGAAAACACGCAGGCTGTCCACCAGCCATTTTTATGGCGTCTAAAAGAGACATAACAAGCCCAGCTCCATTGCCCATAATCGCGATATTACCCTTAAGGTCTACAAAGTTCACACCTCTTCTTTGTCCTTCACGTTCCAAGGGATTTTCGAAATGCTCCAGTCTTGATGCTTCAAATTCGGGATGTCTAAATAGCGCGTGATCGTCAATGCTTAGTCTGGCATCAGCAGCCACCACCTTCCCTTCCGACGTTATGATTAGTGGATTGATTTCGACAATTTCAGCATCATAAGCTCTAAAGATGTTGTAAAGTCTCCATAAAATGCTGCTTACCTCTGTTAATACCTCACCCTCCAAACCTATCTGTTTAATCAGCGCCCTCGTTTCATATTCCCTAACCCCTCTTAATATATTTGGACGCAACAAAGCAATTTTTTCTGGAACTTTTGCAGCAATCTCCTCGATATCAACCCCACCTGTAGAAGATGCCATAAGAACTGGAGTTCCTAACACATCGTCTATAGTCACGCTCAGGTACAGTTCTTTCATTATGTTTAGCTTTTCCTCAATTAGTATCTTGTTAACTTCGAAGCCCTTTATTTCTGCTTTAAATAGTTGTGAAGCTTCCTTTTCGGCCTCTTCAAGGGTATTTGCAAATCTTATGCCACCAGCCTTTCCACGCCCCCCTACCAATACTTGGGCTTTTAACACGACAGGTCTATTAAGCTCGATGAAAGCTTCGCGTACTTCTGGTAAATTGTGCGTCAAGCGACCTTCTGGGACGGTGATACCGAATTTTTTTAACACTGCTTTCGCTTCATATTCATATAATTGCATCGCTCCACCTCATATTAAATGTCTAGCGTAGTAAATTATGAACCTTTTTCTGCGCGATATGAGATATACTCTTTACCTAAGAGTTCTCTTGCGATAACTATTCTTTGGATATTTAAGGTTCCTTCTGCGCCTATCATATAGGACATTATACCTCGAAGACCCATTTCAAGCGGGCATTCCTTAGTATAGCCGTAGGCTCCAAACCACAGCATTACGTGCTTAAATACTTCGAAGGCAAACGGCGGGGCCTTAAGTTTACAGGCTGAGATGTACTTGCTAACTTCTGTAGGTGAGAATTTTCCTTGCTTATACCTCATATCCATCATCCATGCGGTTCGGTAGACCAGTGAGCGTAAGGCTTCAAGTTCAGCCCAGTCGTCCGCTAACTCAAACTGAATCCCTTCAAAGGTTGCTATTGGACGGCCAAAGGCAACCCTCTCCTTAATATACTGCATTCCGAGCTCAAGCGCCCTCTTGGCCGCGCCTAGACAAGTGGCACCTATTAAAAGCCTAGCTGCGTCAAAACCTTCCATCGTAAGATAAAATCCTTTCCCTTCCTCGCCCAACCTATAGCTGTCCGGAAGCTTAACGTTATCCATTACGAAACCGCCTGTAGAAATACCCATCCTTCCCATATCCTCGAATTTTTTAACCGTTTCTACTCCCGGCGTATCTATTGGGAGGAAAAAGGCAGTCATGCCTAAATGACGTTTTTCCGGAACTGGCGGAGGCGATGTCCTTACGAGAAGGAAGTACCCTCCTCCCCATTTCTTGGCTTCTTCCGTTCCGCTAATATAGAGTTTTTCTCCGTTTAAAATCCAGTATCCACCTTCTTTTCTGCCTGTTGACTTCATGCCTGCTATGTCGCTTCCTCCTCCAGCCTCCGTTGTGGATATTCCAATGAAAGCTTCACCCTTCACCGCCCTTCTTATATATTGCTCTCTCACTTGTTCGCTGCAATATTTGTCGATAACAAACCCCCATGAAGTCTCGACGAGAAAGAATACTGGTAAAGCTATGCTAATATCAGCATATCCGAGTTCCTCGGCTACGATGCATGCTGTAGTCCAGTCGGCACCAGCTCCACCATGTTCCTCAGGAATAGTCATTAAAAATATACCTAAATCAGCTAACCCTTTGATTATTTCTTTTGGAACTTCTTGTTTCTCTTCAATTTCCCTAACTTTCTCTAAGGGCAGATTCTTCTTGCACCATTCTCGTAAAGAATTTCTGAAAAGCTCCTGTTCTTCAGTAAAACTAAAATCAACCATTTTACTCCACTCTTTTATACGCTTCAGTATCTGATATTTAATGTTTGCTATGATAGGGGTTGCAGAGAAATTGTTTTATCATCTAAGGTTTCTGTCAGCTTAGCTCAATAACCTATAGTCTACTATCTTGAGAGAGCGAACGAAATACGACTCACCGATACCTTACAATCTAATCAAGCACATACCAGCGGACTTAGTAGAATTCCTTGCAGACTTGGCATACCTATCAAAAGAAGCTGCGAACTTACAACCAAGGTAGAACACCACTATTAAACCAAAAAGAGCACAAAAATGAAGGTTAGAGGCTCTTAAACATGGAGGAGCATAATCAAGCTCTACAGAAAGGAATTAGACAAACATTACCATTAAAAGTCCAGAGTTGAGTCTCGTTTATTCGGGCTGAAGAGGTATTCGGCAGCGTCTAATCATAAGAAGGGAAGAGCGAACGCGCTTACCAAACTAAACGAATGACTTCGGCCTCTCCTTTAACAGCTCCTCAAGTCCGTCGAGGCTCGTCAGCATCCCTTCCTTGATCTTACGGAGTACTTCCGTTCCCCCACCTTTGAGAAGGAATTCGTTGTTGTTGCCGCATCTGTATGAGTAGGTGCATCTTGGGCAGCCTGTCTCCGATTCACATCTACACCCCTCCACTATTTCTAATGCACTTCTATGCGCCTCCTCGAATCTATCGTATAGGGCTTTTGTAGCCCCGTTTCCTCCTACTGCACCATCGTAGATGTAGATAAGCCCTGTTGCACCTATACTTATGCCACCCATGTCTTCTGCTGCACCACCTGTTATCGGGTTGGTCGCTTCTATCATTAGGTGCTCTGTGGCGTGGTAGCTGCTCATCAAAGCATATTCTTTTTGATCAGCGTATCTTTGAAGAGTTTGGTCTGGGGTTGGTGCTCGAAAGACTATGCCTTTTGTAATGAACTTGTAAGTTACTGGCTGTGGGAGGAGCGCCGGCTTACCCTTAGCTGTTGGGTTGTTGATGTCCACATTCACGTAACCTATTACTTTCTTCTCTATCTCCAATTCAACCCGCTTAACCTCCATCCCATAGACCCTCCTTGACTCGAGCACGCTCAATATTCTCGGCCACTCTTCTTTAAGCGGCCTTGTGAAGTATGGGTAGTTTGGGGGTAGGGTTTCGAGTTCAGCGTAGCTTCTATCACCATCTATCTTCAGAACCTTGCTACGGTATCTTACACTCGCGTGCAGATAGACCGCTTCTGGGTGTAGCTCATCTAATGCTTGAGGTAGAGACCTTTCACCTATCCTCCTACCGTTGAAGAGTATTGTAACATTCTCCCCACTCCCCCTTATGTTATAAGCTGTTAAGATCCTTCTGGCTGCGATTGTGTCTGGCTTAAGTAGATCCTTGAATCTGCGTAGCAGACCTTTTGAGGTGAGGCTATCTACGATCTGCTTATACTCCTGGAACTCGCCTCTGGTGATTGGTTTGTCTAAAGCTGCTGCTAAGATCTGCTTCTCTGCAACCAGTGGGTTGTAGGGGTCTGCGTAAGCCTGCTCGATGTTCTTAAGGTATTCTTCAGGGTGGTTTCTATAATATTGGCTTATGGGGTCGTTATCCCTTAGGAGTAGGAAGATTAGTGCTTCTTGCCCTCTTCTACCAGCCCTACCAGCCCTCTGTATCAACCTATTTACAGGCACCAGATCTGAGACCACCGCATCGACTGAGCCTATGTCCAACCCTAATTCTAGGGTCGGTGTTGCTGAGATCGCTTTGATCGTGCCTTTTCTGAAGCCCTCCTCAACCTTCCTCCTCCACTCCTCTGGTAGACCAGCTCTATGCACCGCTATATCTACGCCCTCCCGCTTGGCGTAGTAAGCGTTTAACTCAGCACCGAGGTGTGAACTCGAGAAGATTAGTGGCTTATACCCCGCTTTGAACAGCTTCTTAATAGTATCTACTACTAGCGCTCTGTGGCTTCGCAGAGTGGGGAATAAGATGATGAAGTGTAGTATACCGTGCCTCCCCTCCTCCTCTTGGATCACCCTAAATCTTCGCCCGAAGAGTGTTTTGCAGAACTCTGCTGGGTTCGCCACGGTCGCTGAAGCAGCTATTATCTGAAGCTTACTTGTGAGCCTCTCAAGCCTCTTCACTATAAAGTAGACGTTTGAGCCAAAGGTGCCTTTATACACGTGTACCTCATCGACCACCAGTATCTTCACCGTATGGAGCAATCGGCTGAAAGCGGTTCTATGTAGTAGATGGTGGTGGATGGTGTCGAAGTTGGTCAACACTATATGAGGCGGCTCAAGTAGGATACGCTCCCTATCCCTTCTGGGGGTATCTCCATCAAACACATCAACGGAGACACCGACAGAATCCGCCAATAATCTAATCT
The DNA here is from genome assembly GCA_964421575.1 of uncultured Nitrosopumilales archaeon. Taxonomy (GTDB): domain Archaea; phylum Thermoproteota; class Nitrososphaeria; order Nitrososphaerales; family JAAOZN01; genus JAAOZN01. The sequence continues at coordinate 7,662 of CAYQXI010000114.1, read as the reverse complement.
TCTGCAGCTGGTCACGCGCAAGCGCCTTTGTTGGGTAGATGAAGAGGGCTTTGATCTTAGGCTGCTCTACACGTAAGCCACCAAACTCGCTACTTAATGTTGAGAGCATAGCTAACACAGGTAGGGTGAAAGCCTCCGTCTTACCACTCCCTGTAGGTGCCACGATTACAACATCCTCGCCGTTGAGTATGTGTGTAATAGCTTCTTCTTGAAAGCTGTAGAGGCGCTCTACACCCATCAGCTCCAGCGTCTTCACCAGAGGTTGTGGTAAGTTGAGGGAAGAGGGGGCGCTACCTAGCTTCGGTTTAGCCTCCTCTATTAGGTTATATGCTACCACATAGTCTTGCTTGGATGTTAAAGCATCGTAAACTATAGCTGGGATGCTATACCCTTTCTTCTCCACTTCACTTATTATACGCTGAATCTCATCTCTTTTGCGGATAAAACCCTCTTCCTCCAACAGATCTTCAAGCGGCTTCTTTACATCTATCTTCCCCGTATCATAGGCTAAGAGCATCTGTAGATAGTCTTCATCCTCACTCTTACCTCTGGTGACGAGTATGTGTTTTAACTCACATTTTGTGCAGTAGAATAGTGCTCTACCATCGTAGGTTCGCTTAACCTCGAGCCTCGATCCGCAGCTCGGGCATCGATACTTCTGCACAACGACTGTTTATCCATCGTTCAATAAAATCTTATTTGAATAGGTCTTCCTTCAGCGGCCTTATAAGATACTTAGCGCCCACAAACCCGACCTCGTATCCGTACCCTCTTATAAGGGCGGCTGGGCACATCTTTGTCTTACCCATCACGAGCTCGGCGGCTGAAGCGAGTTCGTCAGCGACCGCTATCTCGGTGACCTTCAACACCCTACCATATGTGTCTGGTTTGCCTCTGTAATCTAAGATGGGGTTAAGACCATAGACACCTATAGCGAACTGAACTTGCCCTCTGCGCCAAGGTCTGCCGTATGTGTCGGTTATTATTACAGCTGGTTTCACGCCAGTCCTCGCCTCTATCTGCTCAGCTATCTTCTCAGCCGAGCGATCTGGGTCTTTAGGTAGGAGGGCTGCGTACCCTTCGGGCACATTAGATTGGTCTACTCCGGAGTTGGCGCAGACTATCCCGTGCTTGGTCCTTGTTATTATTATGCCGCGCTCAACCCTCAAGACCCTCCTACTCTCTTTTAGAATCAGCTCCACGATTCTAGGATCTTTATTTAAGCGTCGTGCTAGCTTCACCGCTTTTGGTGATGGCTTTACCCCATCGAGTCTGACGAGCCTACCTTCAGCCTTTGAAACCGCTTTTGAGGTGACCACTATTATATCGCCTTTCAAGACGGTTAGATTGTTCCTCGCTAACGCTCCAGCTATAGCCTCACCTAACCTAACACCTTCTCCGATTTCGCCTAACCCAGTTATCGGGTAGATGGAGATCGCCAACTCCTTTCCGCCTCACTTATAGGATAGGGGTTGTAGATCACTCATGGTCTTAAGCACAAGGTGTCCCGATATCTCTTTCCCCACGATCTTAGATTTGAACTCTTCTTCAGTATGCGCTACACCAATCTTCCTCTGGAAGGCTTGCCTTCGCTGTGAAGCATCGATAACACGCTCCACGAGTATGCTTTTAACTTCTTGGCAGACTGTTGTGAGGAGTGTGACTATGGTATCCATGAGGAAAACTGGGTTTATTCCTGTGCCGAGTATGCGGACTCTGTTATTCTTTGCAAGGTGGTCAAGATTTTTCGCTAACTCAGGGTGCTTGTAGAATGGGTAAGATAACTCTTCGCAAGTGGAGATTACGTTCGCCCCCTCTTTTACACAGTCCACTATCTTCAATCCACTCTTCTTCGATGCGGGTTTAACGATCTCTAACCCCACGGCACCTAACCCGATTTGAAAAACCCTTAATTCTCTCAACCCACCTTAGCCTATAAAGGTCTCTATTTAGAGCTATCTTCCCTGAATTTGAAAGCTTGATCCAAAATGGGTCATTATAGTTTAACCCTTAACAGAAAAAATTCTGGTGAGCTGAGCTTACTCGGGTTATGTTACCTTACATAATTTACGCTCGCTAGTGGTGAAGTCTCTGCCGCCTAGGTGCAGTATTATCTGAACCTTTGTTGGGTCGAAGGTTCTTTTGAACATACCTTGGTTAACTCTTGCTGCTACCACCTCGCCCACGAAGAACGTATGGTCTCCTGTGCGGACGCTTTGCACAACTTTACACTCTAGATGCGCTACACATTCTAGTATAGAGGGTGCGTTAACCTTTAGAGAGGGTATAGGTGTTAGGTTCGTTTCCTTAAACTTATCAACCTCACGCCCAGAGCGTTCGCCACAGAATATAGTCTGCTTAATTAGGTCCATCGTGGGGATGTTGACCACGAATTCCCCAGATTTTGCAATGATGTCGTGACTATAGCGCTCCGGCCCCACCGCGATTCCTAATAGAGGGGGATCGTGGGAGAGAGGGGTAGACCAAGCTAAGGTTATGATATTAGATATGCCAGCGTAGGCACAGCTCACCAACACAGTAGGTCTTGGATGCATAAGGCGTAAAGCTGAGTTAAGTGGTACTTCTTCCTTCAAATCAGAAAACTTAATATATTTGCACTAAGATAAAAGGTTTGATCTATAAAGAAGTCGAGGAAAAATAATGTTGAATACCGAATGAATATAAATTATGAGGTCTTTCTGGAGTTCCTTCGAAGAATCATAACACTTCATTTATTCAAACTAAGAGGTGAAGTGAAAGTTAGCCATCACACTTAAATTCCTATTCCTCTACTATGAGTTAGAAGACCAAGAGCGAGGATGGCTTTCATAAAGAGGATTGAGATCAGAGGATTCAAGTCCTTTGGTGAGAAGACCGTCTCTTTAAAATTCGAGCCCGGGTTAACAGCTATAACTGGTCCTAATGGAGGCGGTAAGAGTAACATAATAGATGCTATACTTTTTGCGTTAGGTGAAAACAGCCCAAAGGTGCTCAGAGTCAATAAACTATCTTCGTTGATATATGATGGCGGCGAAACCAAGCCTCCCTCTACAAGGGTTACGGTGGTCTTCGACAACAGCGACAAATCCATCCCCATCGACTCAGAAACTGTCACTATAACTAGGGAGATGGATCAAAAAGGTGAAAGTGCATATTATCTGAACGGTAAGAAGACTTCGCGTAATGTTGTTATCGAGATACTTGACTTAGCATTAATCACTCATGAGGGGTTCAATATAGTCCCTCAAGGTATGGTTATGCACATCTCGGAGATGCTCCCTGATGAAAAAAGGAAGCTGATAGAGGATATTGCTGGCGTATCGCCTTTCGACGCAAAGAAGGCGGAAGCCCTTAGGCAGCTCCAAGAGGCGGATATGAAGCTGCAGGTCGCTATGGCGCGTATAGGTGAGATAGAGCACAGGGTGTATTCTCTAGAGGGTGAGAGGAACGATCAGCTCCGACTAAGGCACCTTGAAGATGAGATAAGATGGGTTAAAGCGCTTATAGCCTCAAGAAACATCGACTTAGCTAGAAAGAGGAAGAAAGAGGAAGAGGCCAAAGCCAGAGAGAACTCCGCTAGGCTGCAGGAACTTAACAGTAGGCTAAATGATCTTAGGGCTGAGATAGCTAAAGTGGAGGAGGAGAAGAAGAACTTCCTAACTACGGTTGTTGACACATCGGGTGGAAGGCTTGTAGAAGTGCGGTCTCAGATAGGTAAGCTTCTTTATGAGGAGGAGAGGGTTAGGAGCGAGAAGGCGAAGGCATCGCTTAGAGTCCTTGAGATAGAGGAGACGCTACCTAGATTAAAGGAGGAGCTGCAAATCCTACTTGCTGAAAAAGAGGCGTTAAAGAAGCGGATCGAAGAAGACGAACAGAAGCTAAAAGAGCTTGAGGGTAAAAAAGCGATTCTTGAGAAGAGCATAACCCATCTACAAAGAGAGAAGGAGAGGCTGCAGCAAGTGACAAAAACACTGACCGACAGAATCGAGAGGCTAAGAACTGGGCAGAATAAACTTACATCTCGCTTAACCGAGCTTACGGCGCAGGTAGAACTGGAGAAGCAGAAGATGAGTATGCTTGAAGAGAATCTGAAGAGCATAAAGGAGAGGTCAGCAAGCTTCTTAGAGACGCTAAGCAACCTCGAGCAGAACCTAAGCCAGATTCTTCAGTTTAAAGAGAGTGAAGAGAGAAGTCTAACTCAATTAAAAGAGGAGGCTGAGGCGCTCGCAAAAAGGAGGGAGACTGTCGAAAAAGAGGTCGAAGCGGCTTTAGAGGTGCTGGAGCGGGCTAGCAAGAAGCTCCTACAACTAGACGCTCAACACTCAACTGTAGAGAAGCTTGCTCCAGAGGAGGTATCGGTTAACCTTCTGATTCAAGCAGCAAAGGATGGGGCGGTGGAAGGGGTAATAGGTAGGTTTAGGGAACTGATCTCATTTAAAGACGAATATAAAGCTGCGATCTTGGCTGCTGTTGATGAATGGGGCGAAGCGCTCGTAGTAGCTGATGTTAAAGCGATGCTTAAAGTGGTGGAGGTTGCCAAAAAACTCAAGATCAAGAAGCTTAAACTCCTACCCCTAGCGGAGGTTTCAGACCACGAGGCGATAAAGCCGCCTATGCTTGAAGGGATCTTAGGAGCGTTAGTAGAGTATGTAGATTGTGATCCAAGTTTCAGAGGCTTGGTGAACTTTATACTGGGAGATGTGGTTTTAGCGGAGTCGCCAAGATACGCTTACTTAGCTTCACAGCAAGGGCTACGCGCTGTAACTCCACAAGGCTTGGTGTTTGAACCAATGTGTAGAGGCTTCGCAATAGGGTTCTTAGATAGGCTAGAGGCTCTATCTACTATGCTGGGAGACAAATCGGGTAAAGAGGAGGTCGCTAAAGCCCTCCAAGCCTTAAGAGAGATGATTAAGAAGCGTAAAGCCGGTCTAGCAGCCCTCGATAAAGAGTTAGCTCGACTTAAAGATGAGGAGATTAAGAAGAAGATCAAAGTTGAGCGGATAGAGGCTGAAGCAGCAGCCCTCTCAAAAGCCGTAGAAAGATACACTAAGCTCGGGAATAAGGTAAAGCGAAGAATCACAGTAGAGGAGCAGAGAATCGAGACGATGCGTAGGCGGATAGACAGAAAGCTCCAAACTATCGGGAGAGTAGAGTCGATGCTAAAAACGATCGACGAAAGGATAAAAGAGCTTTCAGCAAAGATCCCTACAGAAGAGGAGAGAGCAACAGCTGAAGAAATCGCAGCAAAGCAGAAGATTGTAGAAGATCTGGCAGTTCAGATCAGAGAGCATCTAACAACATTAGCGAAGAAGAAGGGTGATTTAGAGTATAGGCTGATACCAAGCATACAAGATATAGAACAGAAGCTGGAAAAGTGTTCAACCGAGGCGAAAGAGCTAGACACATTCATAAAATCTTCTGAAGAGAGGCTAAGATCCATATCCCAAGAGCTACAAGCCCTTAGAGAGGAAGAGGCTACTCTGCTCCAGCAGTCGAAGCAGAGTAGGGCTTTGCTAGAGGAGTATGAGAGTAAGCTCAAGCATCTTAGATCTCAAGAAGAAGCGCTGCGGCGCTCTATTAGTATCGTTGAGAAGGAGCTTCTGTTGAATAACAGAAACCTTGAGATGCTCGCTGATGCTGAAAATAGGTACCTTAGTGAACTCGCGATCTACGGCTACACCGATCCACTAGAGTACTTTGATGGTGTAGATGAGCTGCTGAAGGGGCTGAGTGAAGAGTATGAGGAGCTCAGGGGGCAGGTTAATCTTCTAGCAGACACTCAGTACAAGGAGACCTACATAGGTTACAAGAACCTCTCCGAGCGAAGAAACCAGCTTGAGGTCGAGAGGGATAAGATCATCGAGTTCATCGAGAAGGTTGAGGCTGAGAAGAGGAAGGTTTTTATGAACACCTTCGAGAAGATAGATCGAGAGCTACGCACAGTCTTCTCAAAGATCACAGGAGGCTCAGCTTGGCTTGAAATTGAGAACCCTGACGATATATTTGGTAGCGGGGTATTCTTGATGACCCAGTTCCCCAACAAACTACCTAGAGAATCGAGCACGGTTAGTGGGGGTGAGAAGACGGTCGCGGCGGTCTCGTTTATACTTGCGATACAAGCGGTCTACCCTTCGCCATTCTACTTATTTGATGAGATTGATGCTCACTTGGACGCTGTTAATGCTGAGAAGGTCGCGGCGCTGCTGAAGGAGAGAGCACAGAAAGCCCAGATAATCGCTATCTCACTAAGAGATACTTTCTTGGCGAAAGCTGACACGGTGTATGGTGTATACATGGTTAAGGGTGTATCGAATGTTGTTAAGTATAGACCGAGTATAGAGGTGGCTGCGAAGAGTTGAGTAAAGAAGCGATAGCAAAGGAACCGCTTAACATACTGGTCAACCCAGATCTTATAAGGAAGCAGAAGCCTTGGAGGATCGATATAGCATACCTCTTAAACCTCTTCCTTAACGTCATATCTAAGCTGGAGAGTTTGGATCTTCGGCTCTGCGGCTCGGCAGCCTTATCCTCAGCACTAATCTACCGCCTAAAGGTTGAAGCACTCTTCCTCACCGAAAAGATGAGCGAAGAGAAGAGACCAGTTGACATAGGCGATATACCCTTCCTACTCTCGATGCCCATAAGATACGAGCTACACACAACGTCAGTAGAAGATCTGATAGCAGCCTTACAGAGGCTAATAGAGGAGATCACAACCCGAACCGAACCCGAGCGACCAAAACCTGTAAGTAGAGAACCAGCGTTTGAAATCGACCAATTCATAAACCGACTTAGAGAGAGCCTTGAGCCATTTAAGGCTTCGCTGCTAGAGATGCTAAAGAGCGGGCCTATCCTCTTCTCGACACTGATTAAAGGTAAGGATCTTGTCGAGGCGGCTAGGGTATTCATCTTCCTACTCTTTCTGGCGTCTGATGGCGTAGTCTTTTTAGAACAGCTTGAGGAAGACCTTTTGATCACCGGTGCACAAGGGTTTGTCTGACGAGGTTGAAGCTAAGGCTAGGATAGAAGCGGCGCTCTATGTGTCTGGTAGACCTTTATCTGCTGAGGAGCTCGCTAAAGCTGCTGGATTTACTTCGAAGAGGAAGGCGATTAGACTGGCGCGCTCCCTTATGCAGTCTTATAATTCCCCTGAGCACGCTATACAGATAGTTGAGTACTCGGGGAACAGATTTGCGATGCAGCTGAAGCCCCAGTTTGCTAAGATTGCTAAGCGCTTCTCTATGAAACCGCTTCTCTCGCAGTCAGTCCTAAAGACGCTTTCATACATAGCCTTCTTCCAACCGATCACGTCACAGGATCTTGCTGAGAAGCGTGGACCACAGGTCTATCAGCATATAAAGCAGCTCGAGCAGATGGGGTTCATAGAAGGAGAACCGTCGGGGAAGACGAAGGTCTACCGAACCACACCAGCCTTCGCAGAATACTTCGGTCTAAGCCCAGATGTGGAGCAGCTTAAGAAAGAACTGCAAGCGAAGGCTATGAAGCTGATATAGCTGGAATCCTACAACCTTTTATATCCTAAATTAGGAGAGTCTTGTCTGCTGTGGGAGGAGCATGGTGAAGGCGGTAGAGAACCTACTTAAGAGGAAGATTACAGGCGGTAGAAGGAAACCAGCGCGCTCAAGGAGAGCATACGAGCGA
>CAYQXI010000113.1:0-3311 GCA_964421575.1 uncultured Nitrosopumilales archaeon | reverse complement strand
GCTTTCGGCGACTAGGTCTGCGAAGAGTCCTCCTTGTATAGGTCCTACCCAGAGTGTGTCGCCTCTCTTCCTCGTCTCTATGGTTTCTTTGGCTGCTTTGAGTGTTTCTTTTATGGTCTGTTCTGCGAATGCTCTGTTTCTGCTGAAGCCTGTTGGTCTGTCTAGCACTACTGCTATGTCTGAGCCGATTTCTTCTTGGAAGAGGGCCATCTTCGCTGGTGTGACGTCTACTTCTCCGTATTCGAGTACTTGGTATCCTCCTGAATCTGTCATGATGATGCCGTCGAAGCCTATTATGCTGTGTATACCTCTTTTTGATGCTTCTTCTCCTAGGCGCTTTAGTGTGATGTATGCGTTGGTCATTACTGCTTTGAAGCCTATCTTCTTGATCGTGTTCAGGTCGATTTCTTGGTTGATTGGGTGGACTACCGGGAGGAGGGCTGGTGTGTCTAGTGTCCCACTCTTGGTGTAGAGCCTACCTACTCTACCTAGTAGGTCGGTCGCTTTAACTTCGAAGCATCCTTTGCTCAAGGTTGTGTCTGTTTGACTTCTTTCAGGAACTGCTCGTAGACTTCTTTTACCCTTTCGGCTGCTAATCCTGTCCCTTCTACGCCCGCTGGTGTGACCTTTATCTTCTCCATCACTATGATGGCGCCGATGTCTTCTCTTAGCTTGACCATTCCTGGGAAGACTTTGTTGAGTCGGTCTGCTAGAGCTTTTAAGTCGAAGGGTTTTTCAACTAAGCATATCTCTTGGATGAATCTTCCGTTTATGATTATTTTAAAGGCTTTTTCTTTTGCGCCGGTTACGTTGCTTAGTATGATGTTTAGGTTTTCGTCTACACCTATTAGGTCTCCTTCATAGGTTTTGTTGTATGTTGTTGAGACGGCTACTCTCTTCCCGATTAGTGTGACTACTTCTTCTGTGAAGCGTCTATAGGCTGTTGCTGCCAGATTTCTGCTCACCTCTTCTGGTATACGGTGGCATACTATTTGAAAATATTGGCAGCTAACCTAATGAATCGAAATTGCGGCAAGTGATCAACCCTAACTAGAACGCTACCAGATGTAGCTAGAAAGATTTACACCGAAGGCAGATATTAGAGAGACTTCAGTATTCAGAAAGCTAGATCTAACTACCGAATGCTATTATTACCAGAAACCAAGGAAAGGATCTTAGCCCGCATATCTGCTGGATCAGTGACTCTAATCAACCCGATGCCGTAGATTGATGCGAGATGGCTTGCCTGCTCAGTGATGTCGGAAGATGTGAGCAAATAGACTCTAGAAGGTCTCACATCAAGGCTTTTGGCAAGAGAGGATAAGATAGTCTGGCTACTGGCATCAACACACCACTCTAAAGCGATCTTAGCAGAAGGGTCTGAGACACGCTGCAATACCACATTAAACTTGTGAGAAAGACCACTAGCCCCCTTTATCGTAGGAATATCTTGAATAACCCAACCGGCTCTCTCTAGCTCGCTCTTCATCGCAGACACGGTATTGATGAGAGCTCTAACGAACCTTAGGTTTCTTAACACATCTGTCACTTCCCTTGCCTCCTGCCACATCTTTTCGAGAATGTTAGTCATAACTTCAGCATAGTCTTTTATATTAGACCAGATCAAATAGATATGTTCTCCTTCGAAGGAAGCTGGGGCGAGTAAAAGCTCTTTTTTATCAACAAGCAGTGTCTGAAAGGGTAAGTGATCCACAAGCTTTACCTCAGCAACACCCAACACACCGTTAACATAATCTATGTTATTCAAATCGAGCGTAGTCAGAAGCCTTACTTTCACACCTTTGTCCGCTAGAACAGAGTAAATCTGACTAATACCGTCGGGCAGAATCTGCTGCTCGGATAGGGGAAACGCAGCGAAGACTTGATTCTTCGCAGAAGCGAACATATTATTAATCACAGTCTTAGCTTCGTCGAAGCTGCGTATAACCCTCATCTCCTCGGGTTGAACACCGCTCACTAAACTTTTGATCCTCAGCCTAGCATCGATGGCTGCTTGCCACATCCCGTTAAAAAATATCTCAAGCCCAGATGCGAAGAGTTGTGAATCCGTCCATAGCCCTACATCCGCTTCTTCATCTAACCTAGAGGGGGGTGTAGGATATGTTGAGATAATCACCTCAGAGCTATCTATAATAAAGAGGCGGAAAAGGGTAGGGATCTTAGCGTACCTTACTTCAAGTCTATTAGAATACTCTTCCACAACTTCGATCAACCTACTGTCGAATTCTGTCAGAATCTTAACGTAAACCCCTCGTTTCGCAGCTTCGAAAAGAGCTTCTTGAACACCACCATGCCCCAACCAAACCAGATCATCACCTTGCGTCAACAAGAGAGCCTTCCTAACAGCTTTACTTAACATCCTCACGATCTGAGAGTAGATCTGAACCCTACCCTGTATGATCCTAAACTTAGGCTGCTGGATAGTTGGAGTAACGATAGGCAGTTTACGCCACTCCTCTAACAGACTCTTTAACCCCTCCTCAGCCGACCTAAGCCTATTCCTCATCTGCTGAATGAGGTTATTCAGCACCTCTTGGGGCGGATGGGCGGTGAAGAGCATAGGTTTGCTGAGCGAAACATCAACTAATCTTTCCTCGACGAGCTTCTGGAGTATTCGATACGTCTTCACCCTGTCGAAGCCTACGTTAGCCGCTATCGTGCTCGCTTTGCTAGGCCCGATTTTCACCAGCTGAAAGTACACTTTAGCCTCTTCATAGCTTAAACCGTACTTGGTAAGCTCGTTTACTATATGTTCCTCAGCCACAGCGGTGGTGTTATAGTACAAGGTTGTTAAAAATCTTATTATGTGTTCAAATATAACAAACATATCTGTAGCGTTGCTCTAAAACCACGCAAACACCCTTACACATCTTACATGGGGAGTGTTTGGATACCGAATGTCCACTCCGTCAGTCACATATGGATCTAAGCCTTTCTTGCAGCTAGCACACCCTCCACTTCTGGTGTGAGAGGGAGCTTCATTGCCTCCAGCGCCCTTAGAAGTGCCGCATGCACCTCTTGCCGAATAATATACCCCGCTTTATGGAGTATGGTGTCACCTAGCTCTGGGTCGACATCCATGCTCGCTGTACAGGGGTAACCGTGGTGTGCGTTAGAGGTGTTCTGGTTAAGGTCTTTTACGTGTGTAAATCTGAGTTTCTGAGCCACATACCACGTATCTCCACAGGGTGCACTCCTCTTAACCACAACATTCTTGATCAAGTAGCCTTCGAGTTCCATCTCAAGCTTAGGTCTGCCGATAGAGTATCTGCGTAGGAATTCGTCGATAA
>CAYQXI010000112.1:0-6783 GCA_964421575.1 uncultured Nitrosopumilales archaeon | reverse complement strand
GCATTTAGAGCAAGACGAATGTGTTGACACCCTATACTATGATGGCGTAGTCAAAAGATATAGTGGTAAAAGGGTTAGCGGAGGGACACACGGCACAGGATGCACCTTCGCCTCAGCCATCGCAGCCCTCTTGGCTAAAGGATACGATGTCTATGAATCGGTTGAGGGGGCGAAGCGCTTCGTAGAGGATGCGATCACGTATAGCGAAAGGGTTGGCTCGGGTGTTGCGCCTATCTCACCCCTCGGTAAGACTGTGCTTGATGCTGAGAAGATGAGGGTCTTAGAGAAGATCAGTGAGGGTGTAAGCTTGCTTGAAGCAAACCCAGCATTCGCACAATACATACCAGAGTGCCAAACCAATATCGCAATGGCGCTACCACAACCCAAAACACTAGAAGATGTAGCAGCGATCCCAGGTAGGATTGTCAACGCCTTGGGTAGGGCTAAGGCGTCGGGATGCCCAAAGTTTGGCGCATCAAGGCACCTTGCCTCCACTTTACTAGCGGTTTCAGAATACACACCATCAGTTAGAGCAGCTTTGAACATTAGGTTTGATGAAAACTTGCTGGGGGCTGCTCGAAGATTAGGATACTTATGCTCAGACTACGATAGGTCTAAGGAGCCGCCTGAAGTGAAGGCTGTTGAAGGGGAAACCACAAAATGGGGGGCAAGAGAAGCAATAAAGAAAGTCGGTGCTGTACCTGATCTCATCTTTCACAGGGGGGATTGGGGGAAAGAAGCTATGATAGTCATATTAGGTAAGGATGCTGTGGACGCTGTGAAAAAAGCCCTGAAGATAATAGAAGCCGCTAAACAAAAGAAGCCTTAGCGGAGGACCCTACGCTCATTTCTGTAACCGTCTACTCCTTCCTTTCGCTAATTAGTTTATGCCAGTTGAGTGGTGTAAGCTGCTTTGTTCTCTCCGCTCTGTTTTGCTAATGATCTTTTAGTAGGTCGAGAGTCCAAAATATTAAAATTTGTGAATAAATGGAGGCGTAAAAGCCTTATATATCATCTGCGAGGAGAGTGCTAGAGTCTTGGAAGTTCATACTCATGATATAGTAATAGTTGGTGCGGGGCTTGCTGGCTTAAGAGCTGCAGTTGCTGCAGCGGAGGTTAGCAAAGATATCGATATAGCCGTTATTTCAAAAGTGTATCCTACAAGGTCACACTCCATTTGCGCACAAGGTGGGACTGCCGCAGTTATGAGGGAAGGGGATAGCCACGATTTACACGCTTGGGACACAGTGAAGGGAAGCGACTTTTTAGCGGATCAAGATGTAGTTGAATTTTTTGTAAAGAGAAGTAGTGAAGAGATCGTTAGGCTTGAGCATTGGGGTATGCCTTGGAGTAGAACACTTGATGGTAAGATTGCTCAGCGACCTTTTGGTGGGCATAGCTTTCCTAGAGCCTGCTACTCAGCGGATCTAGTAGGCTTTCAAGAGATGCACACATTATATGGGCGTGCGCTGGCATACGATAACATAAAGTTTTACGATGAATGGTTTGTAACATCTCTAATAGCAGAAGAGGGGCGTGCAAAAGGTATCACAGCAATCGACCTTAAAACAGGCACTATGAACGCTTTCCGCGCTAAAGCGATAATAATGGCTACTGGAGGGGCTTGCAGAATCTACCGCTTTACAACCTACTCCTACACCGCTACAGGCGACGGCATGGTATTAGCCTATAGGGCTGGTGTACCTTTAGAGGATATGGAGTTTGTTCAATTTCACCCCACAGGCCTTGTACCAAGTGGGGTTTTGATAAGCGAGGCAGCACGTGGAGAAGGGGGTTACCTCAAAAATAGGAAAGGAGAGAGGTTTATGGAGAGGTATGCGAAGAAGATGATGGAACTTGCTCCACGTGATATAGTTGCAAGGGCTGAGATGACTGAGATAATGGAGGGGAGGGCTTTTGAGGGACCAAACGGACCGTACATAGCCCTCGATCTCACCCACTTAGGCGAGGATAAGATTAATGAACGCCTACCTTACATACGTGAAGTAACACAAAGACTTGTTGGCATAGATCCAGTACATGAACCCATACCGATAGCACCAGCTGCCCACTACTCGATGGGCGGTATAAGAGCAAATATGACCGTAACACCATTGCCTCACCTATTTGCTGCCGGAGAATGCTCTTGCCTCAGCCTACATGGAGCGAATAGACTTGGCTCCAACTCTACAGCAGAGTGCTTGGTTTTTGGGGCTGTGGCTGGTGAGGAGGCCGCTAAGCTGGCTCTAAAATCAGAGTTACCTGATTTACCGCAAGAGAAGCTTGCTCAGGAGGAGAAGCGTGTATTTGACCAGATATTAGGAAACGAGGGAGGTGAGAGGGTTTCAGAGATTAGGACAAAAATGATGGATATTATGAACGAGAAGGTCTGGATCTTTAGAGATGAAAAGCGTTTGGCAGAAGCCGTTAAGGAGATAAGGGCTTTGAGAGAGAGATTCAAGAGGGCAAAAGTTGAAGACAGCTCAAAGGTGTTTAACTTAGGTTTGATAAACGCGCTTGAGCTCGACTTTATGCTTGAATTGGCTGAGGTCACTGCTCTTTCAGCCTTAAACAGGAAGGAGTCTAGAGGCGCCCACTCCAGAGTGGACTACCCACAACGTGATGATGCAAACTGGCTCAAGCATACCTTAGTGTACTATACGGTAGATGGGCCTATGATTGACTATGCCCCTGTTACGATAACCAAATGGCAGCCTGTTGAGAGGAAGTATTGAGGGGGGTGTGGCTCTTGGAAGAGGGTAAGATGATTACGCTCAATGTAGTGCGATACGATCCGGAGAAGAAGCAGTATGTGACCTCAACATATAAGGTGCCTGCTAAGAAGGGCATGACACTACTTGATGCTCTCCTCTACATCAGAGACAATTTAGATGGAACACTGACCGTGAGGCACTCTTGCAGAATGGGTCTATGTGGGAGCTGCGCGGTTATAGCGAATAATAAACACGTTTTAGCTTGCTATACACAGCTCCTCGATTTAGGCTCAGACACCATAACGGTTACACCACTACAGAACCTACCGATGATCAGAGATCTTGTTCCAGATCTCAAACCCTTCTTCGAAAGGTATAAGCTTGTCAAACCTTATCTGATCAGGCCGGAAGAGGATCTAAGAAAAGATACAGAGTTTCTCCAGAGTCCAGAAGAGCTTAGCAGATATTGGGATCTTACTCTCTGTATAAAATGCGCACTCTGCTATTCATCTTGCCCCGTCCTCAAAGTGGACAAAGACTTTTACGGGCCAGCAGCTATAGCCACGATCCACCGCTTTGCGATCGACAGCCGTGATAAAGCTACCAAGTCTAGAGTAGAAGAAATTACAAGGAACGGATTATGGTGGTGTGCAAGATGCTACTTATGTGTAGAGGCTTGTCCTAAGTTTATAAAACCCGGCGAAGCCATCACAAACCTAAAGGTGCTTAGTTGTCGTGAAGTAGGTGTGTTGGAGAAGGGAGCCAAACACGCAGTAGCCTTCAAACAGAACATTGAAAAATATGGTATTCTCAACGAAGCAAACCTCATTAAGGATACGGTAGGTATAGGCGGGCTCTTAAAGATGCTACCTCTCGGCTTAAAGATGGCGATAAAAGGGAAGCTTATATCGCCCTTCCAGAAGCCTATACCTAAGATCGAGGAGATCAGGAGGATTTATGAGGAGATGAGGGGGACTTAAGATGAGATACGCATATTATCCAGGTTGTATAGCAAAGACGAGTGGTAAAGAATTAGATGCTGCTACGAGGATCGTAGCGGAAAAAATGGGCATCCAGCTTATTAATTTCCCTGAATTCAGCTGTTGCGGCGGCGCAGTTATTGATGAGGCTGATGCAGTGTTAAATATAGCACTCAACGCTAGGAACCTTGCGATAGCCGAATCAAAGCAGTTACCTATGCTCACGGTTTGTAGCACCTGCCAAGGTATGCTTTCTAGGGCGAATAAGGTGTTAAGAGAGAATAAGGAAATGTCAACGAAGATTGCAAAGATCCTACAGAAGATTGGCGTGCAGTACAACGGAGGGACAGAGGTTAAGCACTTGCTGCAGGTAATTGTGGATGACTATAGTTTGGGGAGGTTGAAAGAGCTAGTTACATATCCGTTGAAAGGGCTTAAAATAGCACCCTTCTATGGCTGCCACTTACTTAGACCAGCCGATGTGGTTAGGTTTGATGATCCTTGGAATCCTCGCTCTCTTGAGGATCTCATTTCAGCGCTCGGTGCTGAGCCGATATATTTCAAAGGGCGTATTGAGTGCTGCGGCTTCCCTCTACTCTTCATCAAAGAGAGTACAGCAAACAGGATGGCAGGTAGTGTTCTAGAGGAGGCAGTAGAGGGAGGCGCTGATCTTATGGTTACACCTTGTCCCCTCTGCCATGTATCGCTTGACACCTTCCAGTCAGAGGCTGTAAAGGAAGTAAAAAAGAGTATCAGCATTCCTATCTTACACCTTCCGCAACTTGTTGGTCTCGCCCTCGGTATTGATGCGAATACACTTGGTCTCTCAAGACACATGGTCTCTGTGGAAGATGCTCTAAAAAAGATAAAGCGTTAGGAATAATTTCTTACCCCAACCTCTCCACCATTTATTTGTTTTAGGTAATCAAACTTTACCGAAGGTTGATGCTAAGGGTTTTTGTGGCTATGTTAGAAAACTCTTGAATGATTATTTAGTTAATTAACGCTGCTTAGATGCTCCTTCAACTAGTTTTATGAAATATTTGTGGATTCTGAGGTCGCTGGTCAGCTCTGGATGAAAGGATAGCCCGAGTATCGAATCCTGCTTTACACCAACTATAATTGAGCCGAGCTTGCATATTACCTTCACATTTTCGCCAACCTCTTTGACCGCTGGTGCTCTTATGAAGACAGCTGGGTAGTCACCGTACTCTATTCCCTCAACCCTCACTCTTGCTTCAAAAGATTCTCTCTGCCTACCAAACGCATTCCTCTCAACAGTAACATCTAATAGACCTAGTAGCGGCTGCCTTACATCACCAACAACCCTATCATACACCCTCTTCGCAAGCAGAACAAGACCAGCACATGTGCCTAAAATAGGCATATTCTGCGTCGCCCTCTCTCTGATTGTGCTGAAGAGACCTGTGAGTATGGAGGTGTAACCTATTACCGTGCTTTCGCCGCCTGGGATTATAAGACCGTCTATGCTCTTAACTTCCTCAGGTTTCTTGACTATAACCGCTTCTCCTTCTCTACCTAATTCTTTTAACGCTAGGTTCGTTGACGCTATATGCTCCTCTATCGCGCCTTGTATGCCTAAAACACCTATTCTCAGCTTCAAGCCGTTCCTCTTTCCTGCATCCTCAGCTCGAGGTTCTTGGTGTCGAGGCCCAGCATAGACTTACTTTCGTCGACCATCTTCTGCGCCTCCGCTACGGTTTTAGGGTCGTCATAGTAAGTGGTCGCTAAAACTATCGCTTTAGCCCTCTCCTTTGGATCGGCTGACTTGAATATACCTGAGCCTACAAAGATGCCGTCACAACCCAGATTCATCATAAGCGCTGCATCAGCTGGAGTAGCTATCCCTCCTGCTGCGAAGTTCACGACAGGAAGCCTACCCAGCCTAGCGGTCTCTAACACCAGATCATAAGATACCCTGAGCTCTCTCGCCGCTCTTATGAGTTCCTGCTCATCCCAGCTCTCGTAAAATATCCTCAACCTCCTAATCTCGTTGTTCACAATCCTTATGTGCTTGACAGCTTCCGCAACATTCCCGGTTCCGGGTTCGCCTTTAGTCCTAATCATAGAGGCACCTTCTTCGATCCTTCTTAAAGCCTCGCCTAGGTCTCTAGCTCCGCAGACAAACGGTGTTGTGAAGTCCCATTTCCAGATGTGCCGCTCTTCGTCAGCTGGTGTAAGCACCTCCGATTCATCGATCATATCTACACCAACCTCCTCAAGAACCCTAGCTTCGTAAGTATGTCCTATTCTACACTTCGCCATCACAGGTATTGTTACGTGATCTAAGATTTCTTCGATGACCTTTAGGCTGGCTGTCCTTGCTACACCACCAGCCTTCCTCACATCATAGGGCAGTTTATCAAGAACCATAACTGCGACTGCGCCTGCCTCCTCTGCCACTTGGGCTTGCTCAACGTTGGTAACATCCATTATTACACCGTGTTTCTGCATGTGGGCGAAGCCTCTTTTTACGAGCACTGTTCCCCTTCGAACCTCTACACCAGTGATATTCGCAGCTTTAACCCCTTTTGTGCAGCTTACCGTAGGCTACTAGAGAGATCATTCGGTGTCAAATTACTTAACGCCTTATTTATCTATATCGCTTTGACTGTGGAAAGTCCACAAAAGTTAAACTAACCGAATGAGGATGAACTTCCTGTGGGCTTTCAGAGGAGATGTTTCGGTATTATCTTTAACACAGTGCGGACTAGAGGTACGGATACAATGAGACCGACGGTTACCTGCCCAACATTTACCGGAACCTCTACAAGTGCAGCCCCCAGCCCGAAGAGGTATGTCTCATATAAGAAGTAGCCTAGGACCATCACTACACCACCAGCCAACACCGCGCCCACACTCCAACCGATGTATGGATCTGTAACGTAGCAGATTAGTAATATGAAGAGCAGAGATAAGGCTGCGACTATAATCCAGAAGGTAAGGGGGATTAAGAAAGTAACCTGCACAGAATTTAGCGTCGGCAGACCTAAGCTTAACTCTACCTCTCCCGTGTAATAGTTTGCCCCAACTGTCCATACAAGTAGAGCTACAGCTACGGCTGCGGC
>CAYQXI010000111.1:0-2960 GCA_964421575.1 uncultured Nitrosopumilales archaeon | reverse complement strand
GGCTCACTATTTTACTGGCCCTTCCGCAACGCGTTTGCATTAGCCGGTGTGGCTCTTCTTTTGATATTTCAGGTGCTAGACATACCGCATCTGATAGAGTTTGCTCAGCTAGACCTTATCCTCTTCTTAATTGGGATGATGACCGTCATAGGATACTTGGAGGAGAAAGGCTTCCTTGAATGGCTCGTAAGCGCTTTGACGAAGCCCTTCTATAATAGGCCAGTAGCCTTAGTAGGCGTCATCTTGATGATAGGTGCGATCATGGCTGCTCTAGTAGACGAGGTCACATCTATCCTCTTTATGATGGCGATCATGTTAAGGGTTCTCGACGCTTATAGGGTTGAAAGGCATAAGATGCTTTCCTTCATCTTGTTTCTAGTATTTACTACTAACATAGGCAGTAGCATGCTTCCAGTAGGGAACCCCATCGGAGTGATGATAGCTTTTAGAGCTGGGCTCACCTTCGCGGACTTTATTAGGTGGGTCTTCTTGCTCGGTCTGCTAAACGCTGCCGTAATAACGTTGCTCGGTCTCCCTTATCTCAGCAAAACCAGCGGATTATCAAAGGCGATGGCTTTAAACCAATCCAACTACGGAGAAGGGGAGGTGAAGTTCACGAGGGATCTTATCGTTCCCTTGCTGGTGTTCGTTGGTGTGCTCGCTGGCTTAATCCTACATCATAACTTAGAGGAGATGTACCACTTACCTAAGAACCTCCTGTTGCTCGCCGTTCCGTTGATCGGAGCTGGGGTCTCTCTCTTCCTACATCGCCAAAAAGCCCGTGAGCTGATAGAGAAAAAAGTGGATTGGTGGACTCTTCTTTACTTTGTACTTCTCTTCTCTAGCGTAGGTACTTTAAAGTACACTGGTGTAACTGACTTGATAGCAGACGGTCTCCTTCAAGTTGTTGGGAGCAACCTCCTCTATGCCATACTGCTGATAAGCATAGTAACAGGTATCCTCACAGCATTTATGGACAATGTGCTAGCAGTAGCGACTATAATCCCCATAGTCCAATCGATAGTCGCAACGGGAATGCAGGGCTCCCCAATTTGGTGGGCTATGCTGATAGCTGGAACCTATTTCGGCAACGCGACGGTCATAGGATCTACTGCGAACATAGTTGCTGCTGGCTTTGTAGAGAGAAGGGGTTATGGCACCTTCTCAATGGTCAGGTGGGTTCTTATAGGCGTGCCTATCTCCCTCCTCACCTTCTCCATAGCCTTAGCCCTGCTCTACATACAAATCCCACTCATGCCAAAGCTCTAAAAATAGCTGAAATCTGGTTTGGAATAAGGCTGTACCACAACTTATCGTATCCACACTTCGCATAATAGTTGCATGGTCCTTTTTAAAAGTTATTGGGTCAAGGCCTTGCTCATCTCTAAGATCTTACTTCTCCAATCAGATGCTTTGACTATCCCACTCGCTACCAGCACGCCGCATACACCCAACCTAAGGGCTGCCTCGACATCTTTGCCATCTACTATGCCCGCGCCACATATGATCTCAACATCAGGATTCTTAGCAGCAGCTTTAACGGACTCGGTTATCACCTCTGGTTTAGCCCTCGAAACAGCCACACCCGACCCTATGAGTTCAGGAGGTTCTATAGCGATGTAGTCGGGCGAAAGTTCAGCATATAGAGAGACTTCGGATGGCTCTTTAGCGCAGACCACAGAAACTAATCCGACTTCACGAAGCCTCATTATTGCAGATGCGATCTTGTTAACGTCAAGCCTCTTCTCGCTGTGGTTCAGAAGGGAGCCTTTAGCCCCAGACGCTTTAATTACTTCAGCAACTATAGCACCTGTGCTGCTTCCCGCTTTATCTGGGTCGGTGTGTTGAGCGAAAACTGGGATCTTGACTGCGGCGCAGACTTGGGAGAGGTTAGGTAGAGGTGGGCACAAAACTATAGATGCCCCAGTCTCATTAGCTACATCTTCAGCTATCTTTGCTAACTTTAGCGCCCCTTCTCCCGCAGCCTCCAAATAGTTCTTGAAGTTTATTATTAGCGCTGGTGTTCTGATTTTAGGCATAACAGAGGCTGCTAAAGATAGGAAATTAAAGGTAGCTGTCCAAAACTATCAGCCGAGTCTGCGCTCCAAATCTTTTATTAGGTTGATATATTTCTCGTGAACACCTTCACCAATCTCTTTCTTCTCAACCACTTCAAACCTTCTTATGAGTTCTTCTTTCTCCTCTTCAGAGAGTAGTCTCCCACCCATAGGGTAGAGTATATTATCCTCTTTGTAGATGTGTTGGGTTAGAAGCTGTGCGTAGCTCTTTGCGTTCTCTGAAAAGTCCTTGCTCTTTGACAGATCTCCATCTTTAATACTTGATGCTGCCTCAGCCATCACTCTAGCCATTCTCCTACCTTCTTCATGCTCAATTAACATAACCCCAATAGGTCCTCCTTCAACTGGTATCCCTTTTTCAGCGAATGTTTGAAAGAGTATCTTTTCTTCTTTACCGTGGTGGCATCGGTCAGCAAAGTTGCGGATAAAATCTACTAAGTCAGCAAGCACACTTGCCTCAACATCTCCACAGGCATCAATCCTCTCAGCTACTTTCAGAAGTAGGCGTATAGCACTTTCTATTACCCTATGCTCTTCCATAAGTAGCGCGATGGGATCGTCTTCGTGGGTATGTGACATTTCTACTCTACTCTTTCGTTGGTGAATGTTATAGTAAAGTGTTATGCCTAAGGTTTTAGGTTCTGTCAGATATACTATTATATCGGCACCTCGAAGCTAATATGTTAGAGGAATGCTCGAAGTCGAGCTTTCGATAACACCTCAGAGAGCTTGGATACATAGTATATCACCAAAGTATCAGGCTGTAGTGAAGATCTTAGACTGCAAGCCAGTTAAGAGGGGTGGTGCTGTTCAAGAGCTCTTTGAGATACTTGTAGCGGAGGATCAAGTGGGAGATGTTCTTAAGGAACTTAAGTCTGACCC
>CAYQXI010000110.1:0-4181 GCA_964421575.1 uncultured Nitrosopumilales archaeon | reverse complement strand
AAGATCGCCTCAGAGCACCCTAACGTTCTTCCCGATATGCCGCCTCAAGTTCATCTTCTTGAGTTTGGTGAAAACGGCTTAAGGCTTAGGCTGATATTTATGTGCAAGGATCAACCCACAGCCTTTGTAACCGCTGCTGAGCTTAGAGAGCTTATCAAGAAGGCGTTCGATGAAAACGGGATAGAAATCCCCTATCCTAGAAGATACATAATATATGAGCATTCTAAAGCCAGACCTCCTGTTACACAAGAAGAGGGGAAGGGTCTTGAAACGGCTTCCTCTTAATCCGCACCATTAAACTTATCACCTACCTTCAGGGTTGAGTATGCTGTTGAGTGAAGATATCGTTGATAAGATGCTGAACTGCCATAGGAAAGTTAGGTGTGTAATGCTCATAGGCGAAGATGGCGAAGTAATAAAGTTCGCCTGCAAACCAACTATAGAAATAATCCTCACAAAAGAGGAACTTCAAAGATACGCAAAGCAGATCGCAGCAAGGAAGAAAGAGCGGGAGAGCTGGAATGAGAAGATGGGTGAGGTTGAATGTATACTAACAATAAGAAAGAAGCTATGCATACTCGTCTTCTACTGGTTGAACAAAATCATCTTGCTGAGCATAGAAAGACTGGCACCGCTGGCAGCTGTTGAGAAGGCGATAGAAGTCTACGCCCAACACACCAAAGTAGGTTGAGAAGCAGAAACTAAGCCTTTATAACCCCTTTCTAAATCATTAGATGATAGGAGGGGTGGCGGAGCGGCTACGCGTCCGCCTGCAGAGCGGATACACGTGGGTTCAAATCCCACCCCCTCCTCTTACAGCAATCCCCTTGAATTCTCTTTATAGCGCTGTTCACTTTTGTTCAGCGGTTAAACCGTGCTTATCCCGCATGTGCTGCTTTAACCTAAGCTCTGCTCTATATTCGCTCCAATCATAGAATTCCTTCCCACATTCACTACACTTCTCGTAAGCCAATTTGTTCACCACCCCAACACCACTACAATTTTTCTCTAATAAGGAGGTGATAAAATAGGAAAATATAAATATGGATGAAATCATACTGTATAGCGCGCGATAATGTGGGTGTTCGAAATGGGCATTCACATTATCGCCGAATTGTGGGGTGTGGATTCTGACAAGATCTCCCGGGTTGAACACCTTCGGGCGATCTTGGATAGAGTAATTGCTAAATCTGGTTTACACGTTATATCTTCGAGCTTTTACCAGTTTGAGCCTTTTGGCGTCTCAGCCGTCTACCTTCTACGGGAGTCACATATCAGCGTACACACTTGGCCCGAGTACTCCTACATCGCTCTAGACATATTTACTTGCGGTGCTGACGAACCCGCCCTAACAGCCTACCAACTACTCTTAGAGGAGTTTAAACCAACATCTGTGGAGGAGAGGTTCATCAGGAGGGTAGAGATTGGAGAGATTAAAAGCCATATTCCTACGAGAGTTAGCGTACTCAAATAAGACGGTTTGGGAACTACTTGAGAGATCCGACCGAACACTAAGGGAATCGATAAGCACCTTAAAGCACCTCTTTAAAGAAGGGCTTATCAACGAAGAGGGAGGTGTATTCTATCTAACGGAGAAAGGTAAGCAGAGCATCAACCAAAAGGAGCTACACCACAAAGCTAGGATATGCGGGGTATGTGGAGGTAAGCGGATAATAGCTGAAAATGGTTTCAAAGAGCTTGTGGAGAGGTTTAGCGAAATCGTTAAGGAACGCCCCAAGCCCACACTCGACTACTTCCAAGGTTATATGGTAGCAGAGGATGTGGTGGCAAGAGTTGCGCTGATGCACTACTACGGAGATTTATGCGGCAAGAGAATAGCCCTAATAGGGGATGATGACCTCCTAAGTGTGGCTCTCGCTTTAACACAGCTACCCTCAAGGATAACGGTTCTAGACATAGATAGGAGACTCGGAGACTTCATAACTAAGGTTAACAGCAAGTACGGCTTCAACATAGAGTATTTTGAATATAATGTAGCCAACCCCCTACCTAAAGTCCTCGCAGGTAGGTTTGATGTCTTCTCATCAGAGCCCCTTGAGACACTCTCCGGGCTTAAAGCCTTCCTCATACGGGGCATAACCTGCCTAAAAGAGGGTGGTGTAGGTTATTTCGGTCTAACCTTACACGAAGCCTCTTTAAGAAAGTGGCTTGAAACGCAAAGGCTCCTCTCAAGAATGAACTGCGTGATAACAGACATCATCCAAGGCTTCTCCTCCTACCCGATGGATTACAGCACAGTAAATTATGAAGAATTCGCATACAACCTTGGCTTCAGAACCGAGAAGAACCCGGGTGTGACTTGGTATAAGTCCGCACTTATAAGATTCGAGGCTCTTAGCGCACCGAAGCTCACCTACAATAGGAGAATGAAGGTCGAGACTGTAGACGAAAAGGAGGATTTAACCCACCCAACCTTATATCCGAAGATGCTGCAGCAGCTAAACATCAAAGACGAAAGCGGTTGAACAGAGGATGTAGCAACTTTTATTTACCGCCCAACTCAGATACAAACATAGTGTTGTGTAGATGGCTGAAGTCGAAATATTCCTTACGATAATAGCGTTAATCATCATCTTCTCCTTCCTTAGGGCTTCGATAAGAATCGTTAAAGAATATGAAAGGGCGGTAATGTTCCGGTTAGGTAGGTTAATAGGAGTTAAAGGGCCTGGGCTATTCTTCAGAATACCAGTAATCGATGTCTTCAGGGTAGTGGATCTTAGGGTGATAACCTTTGATGTTCCGAAGCAGAGGGTGATAACTAGGGATAACGTGAGCGTAGATGTTGATGCAGTAGTCTACTACCGTGTATTTGATGCAGAGAAGGCAGTTGTTACGGTAGAGAATTATATATTGGCGACAAACCTTCTAGCCCAAACCACACTCAGAGATGTGCTTGGACAGGTTGAATTAGACGAACTACTCTCAAAAAGGGAGGAGCTCAGCAAGAAGCTTACAGAGATACTTGACACAGCAACAGATGGCTGGGGGATAAAGGTGCAGGCCGTAGCCATAAAAGATGTTACACTACCAGAGGTTATGCAGAGAGCCATCGCTAAGCAGGCTGAAGCTGAGCGTGAACGGAGGTCAAGGATCATAGTAGCGGATGGCGAATATCAAGCGGCGAGCAAGATGGTTGAAGCAGCAGTTATGTATGAGAAGGCACCTACCGCCCTTAGGTTGAGAGAGCTTCAGACATTGGCTGAGATCGCTCGAGAAAAGAACCTCATCGTCGTTACAACAACAGGCGCATCTGCAGACCTAGCCACCCTTATCGGTCTGCTTAAAGGTGAAAAGGTAAAGAGAGAGTAGATGGGAAATCTAAAGGCGTTGAAGAAGACTCTCCCCCTAATCTTGATCCTCTTCTCCCTCTCCCTACTTCTCTACTCAGCCGAATCTTCTGCTGAGCATATAATTGCTGTGAAGCTGGATGGGACTATAACGACTATGTCGAGTGAGGTTGTAGGGGAAGCTCTGCAAGAGGCTGCAGCTTTAAACACACCGCTCCTACTACTAATAGACACGCCTGGCGGAAACCTCGATGCGACGATAAAGATTATCGAGCTTATAGAGAGAGCTACTGTGCCAGTAATCGGCTTCGTTTACCCACAAGGCGCCAAGGCTTGGTCAGCAGGCACCTACATACTACTTTCAACACATATAGCAGCGATGGCTCCACACACTATAATGGGCTCAGCCCAACCAGTAGCCTACAACCCGCTAGGTGGCACACAGCCTATAAACGATACGAAGACGATCAACGCTCTAACCACCTTCTTGGTAGAGAGGGCTAGGATGCACGGGAGAAACGAAACCGCAGCTGCACGCTTAATAAAAGAGAACCTGAACCTATCGGCAGAAGAAGCGAAGAAGATGAATGTGATAGAGTTTGTAGTAGAATCCATAGAGGATCTGCTAAAGATGGTTGATGGGGTCGAAGTGCAGACGATCACAGGAACCTATAGGATCAAGACTGATGGGCTGACGGTCGTATTCTGGGAACCGTCTCTAAGACTACAGATTCTGAAGGTGCTCTCTGATCCTCTAATCTCATACGTCCTCTTCATCTTCGGGCTCTACGCTCTAATCTTTGGTGTGACATCACCAGGCTACGGGAGCGAAGTTATAGGTGCAATCTGCCTCATACTCGGCCTCATAGGACT
>CAYQXI010000109.1:0-27107 GCA_964421575.1 uncultured Nitrosopumilales archaeon | reverse complement strand
TGCCACATGCACAGAGTTCTGCATCAGAAGGTCCTTCCTTAGCTATCGAGTTTTAAATAAGGTGGTGCTCCGGGCGGGATTTGAACCCGCGTTTGGGGCTCGAGAGGCCGCGATCCTTGACCGGACTAGACGACCGGAGCTCGGGGCTGGTTATTCCTCTCTATCTTTTTAATGTTAGCGGTTGATTTTTGTGTTTCTCGTTTAATCGTCGAGTCGGGCTGCGTGTTTGGTGATCTCTAGTGAGCAAGCGTGGTGTTTGGTGCAGAATTCTTCGCATCTTTCGGCCCAAGTCTTTTCTCGGTATAGTAGGTGGCATTCCTCACATTCATAAAGCATCTGACCATCTTTTACGATCTTCCGCACCATCATCTACTATTTACTGAGCCCACTATATTAGAATTTATAATATCGTTAGTTGCTTGAGAAACTCTTTAACTTCATCAGCATCTCTAAGATAGTATTTTGCGCTCGTTTGAATTGGGGTGTTTGTCACTAAGATGGTCACACCTCTGCTGAGCTGGAGAAACGCATCTTCATCTGTGCTGTCGTCTCCAGCATATATCGGTAGGCTCTCAGGTGCTATCCTCTCGATAAGAAGCTGCGCAGCTCTGCCTTTGTTCCAATCTAGTTTAGGCTTTACCTCGAGCACCTTCTTTCCGTAGGTTAGTTGTAAGTGCTGCCAACGGCTAACTACACCAAGCACCTTCTGCTTAACCAACTCTATTTTTTCGGCTGGAGTGGTTCTGTAGTGTACGCTTACCGTTAAGGTCTTGTTCTCAACAATAACCCCCTCAACCCCACCTAACTCAATCTTTAGCTCCTCAAAGACTTTTGAGATGCTTCCAGCCAGCTCTTTAGCCTCTGGGTGCACAAACTCTATATCTGGCCCGCTTAACTCTAAACCGTGGTTTCCTGCGTAGTACACTTCTTCTAAGCCAACCCGCTTCTTGACATCTTCTAAAACCCTACCTGAGATTACACCGACTTTGTACCCTCGTTTATCAGCCAACGTCTTTAGAAGATTCCTTGTTTCAGACGATATGTGTGCGTCTTCTGGCCTCTCTACTATAGGTGTGAGTGTGCCGTCGTAGTCCAGTAGTATAAATACGGAAGCGCTCGCCTTTATGGTGTTTATGACTTTACCCCACTCCTCCCAAAGATGCTTAGGCCTCAAGGTGGTTCAGCATCAGTCGTCAAGGTGTTTGCCGAGCTTTACTTTTGAGCCTCTGCTGAATCTCAAATATTCTCCTGTTTATCTCAGAGGCAGCTATCTCTTTCTTCTCTGCTGTATTAACCATAAGTCTAAGCTCTAAATGTATCTCTTTCTCATCGCGCCTTTTAGTCGTTAGGAGAGGGGGGAAGTTTTCATCCCAATACATCTTCAGCTTGTTGCACGCTTTGAGCACGTTTTCTTCGAATTCTGCTAAGTCGATAGTGGTTGGCACTATGATCGGTATTATTAACTCCTTCCACGCTGCTTGTGTTGAGTTGATGATTGGCTCCTTCATAAATATCTGGTTCGGGATGCTGATTATATTCTCTTCTTTGGTTAGTAAGATGGTGCAAGTAGGGTTGACCCCAATCACTTTACCAGTATAGTTAAGCACCGTGATTTCATCACCCAGCTTAAATGGGACGTAAAGTTCGCTGAAGTATCTGGCTGCGATGTTCTGCATAACGTCTCTGAATGCTATGATGGCGGCGAAGCCTACCAGTGCAAATAGTAGAAGGATAAGATCTATTCTTACACCTACCGTTTGAACAGCGATCAGCACACCTATAACCCAGATCGCTACGATCACTACCTTCTCTACGTGAACGGCTATGATGGGGATGCCAGACCTAAAGATCCCTCGGATAAAGAGAGTTACGATCCTGGTTGCAATGTATGTCAGCGCAAGGGTTACGGCTACGTAAATTATTGGGTAGATGCTTTCAAACTGTAGCATATCTAACACCACCCAAGTACTTTGATAGGATTTCTGCTTCCTTCTTTATACCCTCGTCTATGTGGCAGAGTGTGGATGTCTTGAAGCCCTCTTTACCCAACTTCTCAGCAAGATCTTCATCGCTCAAAACTCGGATGATTTTAAAGGCTAGCTGATTGGTGTTCTTAGGGTCAAAGAGGAGTCCGTTTACACCATCCTCTATCAAATCCGCAACACCTGCGTAAGAGCTGACTATAACTGGCTTCTTATATAGCCAAGCCTCAACAACCACAAGCCCAAAGCCCTCTCTAATCGATGGCAGTATAAAGGCGTCACACATCGCATACGCTGTCCCTAAATCCTTCTCCGGAAGATAACCAGCAAAGATAACATTTTTCTTTACTCCCTTGCTTTCTGCAACCTCTCTAAGGTGCTGTAGCCATCTCTCACCCTTAGATAACCCTAGTTTTGAGCTGGAGAAGCTACCATCACCTACCAAAACAAGCTTTGTGTTGGGGATTTTAGTAACGACTCTCTTAAGGGCTGAAATTACTTTATCCTGCGCCTTCATAGGATCTAATCTGGCTACTGTCAGCAATACCTTATCCCCTTCACTTATGCCTAGGTGCTCACGTAGATCTTGAATCTCTCTTGGGGTTGGCTGCCTGTACTGTGAGGGGTCTATATAGGGGTATATGTGGAAGGCATCACCCTCATACCCCAATCTTCTTAACTCGTGAAGGTAGGTTCGGCTGCTTACGATTACAACATCGTAGTAACTCAAGTACTTTAAGAGGGCTTGTTGCCAGCTCCTAGGTAGATCGTGTGTTCTGAATGGTATATGCCACCTGAATATCTTCGGCTCAGCTTTAGGAAGCATAGACCCCATGGGTAAGAGTTGAAAGTCGTGTATGTAGAAGCCGTCAAAATCTAGTTGACGATGGAGAGCATATGCCAACTCGCTGAATCTTCGATTTAAGAACATGTAATCGATATATTCGTCACACCAAAATTCAGGGATTTCTGGTTTCCACAAACCGTGGAAGAGACGCCAGATCCCTTCCTTCACAGCACCATAACCCTTAAGCTTCTCTGAGGGGAGAGAGACGTGATTAAGATAAAGACCTTCAAATGATACTCTAGATGGGGCATTCGGGTTCAAAGAGATCCATTCAACCCCATCCACTATACCATTCTGTATCATCCGCTTCAATAAGGGGTAGAGCATCCTACTGACGCCGCCTGGGCTGAATCTATAGTCAACTCCTTCAGTAAGAGTGGAGAAGTCAGTAACCCCTACGTTTCCAACCACGTTAGGGTTGATGAGCTGTAGTAGCGGTGTCTGGGACGCTACGCAGAGAATACCCATCACAATCACCTAAAAATCTAGACAAGTATGTTATATACCTATCGAGCACAAGATAGTCCCACTTATAAAGGGAGGTCGCAGTGGTTAGCTAGAATGAGGATCGTGATTAGTTATTTGGTTGGAAACGTGTTTAGTTTGTGGCTGAAGGGGTATTTTTAGCTTGACTTGCTTGCTCTGATATGTGTTTTATTACGAGATCTTGCACTCTTATGCAAGGTATGTTGAATTTTGCACAGTACTGCGCCAGCTCGCTGTCTAGTGTTATTAGGCAGACCTCTCCTTTAGCTTTCAAGAGGTATTCTACTATGTCTGGGTCTGGTATTCTTACGCTCGAGTCTTCGTTGCCTTGTATGAGCTTGGATGCTGTTTCACATTCGATTCCCAGTTCACGCAACTCCTTGGCTAAACCATAGAGCATAGCGTCAACCATATACTTCATCTCTTTATCACCTCTTTACATTTTTGTGTGGTAATTTAGTTTTCTTTTCTTCACTCGTTAAGTATATGAGTGTTAATGATGTTGACGTGCACCTATAAGCACCTACCACTTAAAGCACAGTGACCTAAAGAACCCCCTATCAAGATATAGTATTTCTAAAAGGCTTTCACGCCATCTATTCTAAACCCTTACTGAACAACTCTCTATCCTTCTTGGTGACTTCCCTATCGAATTTGGTTGGTGAACCGAATGTAACACACCCTCAATATCTTTGGTTCAAACGATGTAAAGTGTCTGAAAGAAGACCGGCACAACTTTTTACCTCGATAATCACTGAATTCGACCCGCTATGATCTCTGTTGGGTAGGTAAACTCTGCTGCTTTCCACCCATTTTTGGATTATATCAAAAGTAGGTTGCACTTTAGAATTGGTGGCCCTGATGGACGGTTCAAATAAATCAACATTCATTCTGTGTTTGCGTGGTTTGCATAAAACACTTATTTAGCTAAGTGTAGGGGTCCTTGTCTGGTGCGACTTGCCAACCTTCAAACTGGTGGTGTCAGACCCTAAGACAGGTAGAGCTATCAGCAAGGAGCTTAAAGACCAGCTGGCTCAACCGCTGATAGGACTTAAGATAGGCGACATATTTGATGCAGAGGTCATCGGGATCCCCGGTAAGATAAAGATAACCGGAGGTAGCGACAGAGCTGGGTTCCCTATGCGTGCAGACGTCTTAGGCGGGGTTAAGAAGTACGTTCTATTAACAAAAGGAACTGGGTTACGTAAGGCTGAGAAAGGAGAAAGAAGGCGAAAGCTAGTCAGAGGCAACATGATCACCGAGGAAATCTATCAAGTCAACGCGGTTTTAGTTGAGGGGAAGCTGTTTAAAGAAGAGGAATCTACCCAACCACAGAAATAAACCGCTACAAATACCATTTGCTACATGCCAAGAGGTGGCGGCTCCACCAGAATTCACACCGCACCCGAACCCCTTCTCCAACCAGATGAAGTCGACCACGTAGATGCGGCAGCGTAGCCAGCCCCACCTTAGAGCTGCTCCCTCCCGGACCTGACTCGGTTCGGTGGTTGAGAGTCACACCCTCCCCTTCGAGAGGGGTGCTCCTTGCTGCTACCCACCGCAGCGCGGCTTCATCCCCACCCAGTTGGCGGGTTTTTCAGATGCGGTGTTTTACCTGGTAGTTACTGGCCCCTGCATGTAGCCGTTTTCAGGTTTTGGGAGACGGCTAGCCTCCCAGCCCTCCCCGCCACCCGGTAGAAGATTTAGGGTTGAGTGGTATTTGGATGTTTTGCTTTTTCTGCTTCGCTTCTGAGCTTTGCGAGTATGGTACAGACGCTGCATATTTGGTTGGAGGATGGGTATCCGCAGAGGCTACAGACCAGAGTCTTTCTTTCAAGCTGTAGGTTGGATGTGATCTTCAGGTAGGATCTGAGTAGATTGAACTTTATGCCGGGATGCTTGAGCTCCATCTCGTTGAGTATAGATCTTACCTCAGATCTTATGGATTCATTCATGTAGGGGCAGCTCGCACGCTGGAAGGGTATATGCTTAAGATAAGCGAAGAGCGCAATCTCTGCTTCAGGTATCTCCATCAGGGGTTTGATACGCTTCACTGGGAAGAGCTCTGAGGGTTCCTCCAAAACTCTACTTCTAACAATCCGCTGTACATCGCCTGAGAACAGATTCATGAGGAAGGTTTGGAGGATATCATCCAAGTTGTGGGCTGTGGCTATAACATCTACGCCAGATTCTTTCGCTAACTGATCTATAGCCCTCCTTCTGAGCGCACCACAGATGGTGCAGGCAGCTAAACTATTATCCGTCCTTAGTTTAATGGCTTCATCTAATGTTAGAGAGTATGCGTCTTTGAAGCTCAGTATGCGATACTTTATTCTCAGCTCGTTGCAGGTTTGTATAGCGTGGTCAACCGCTTCTTCTCTATACCCTTCTATTCCCTCATCTACGATAAGCGCCACTATCTCAGAAGCATGCCCCCTTGTTACGTTGGATAATATGTGAAGTAGGGTTAGGCTATCCTTTCCTCCTGAGACGGCTACGCCTATCTTGTCGCCGTGGCTAAGCATCTTATATTTCGAGATCGTCCGTCTGGTCTTCCCGACAATCGAATTTAGGAAGCATCTTCCACACAGCCGCTCCCCCGAATAGGGTCTGTAGTACACTGCCGCATCGCCACATCTACTGCACGCTAGAGGCGTAGCCATCGTTGTGTAGTGCTGCTCACTAGATTATATATCTGAACTTCCAAGCCTATAATAGAAAGACGGTTGTCAGAAGAAAAAAAGGGAAAGAAGTTTGGTGCGCTGGAGTTCCAACCACCATTCCTAATAGTGAAGACCAAACGGGGGCTGAGATTACTTGACAAACTCGGCAACAATGCCCTAACACCTCGGTTAGGCTGGTTCTTTACACTCCTTATGCCCATCATAGCAGTATTCGGACTTTACATCGTGATTCGCTCTGTCAGCGTAATCGTATCTAATGCTTTGGCGAGAGAGTATATCCGATCTGTGACACCTCTTGCGAACCTACTTATACCCGGCCTCAACCCTTACCTCCCTCTAGTATACGGTTGGGTCGCGCTCATCGTGGGTATAGTCGTTCACGAAGCAGCACACGGCGTCTTAGCTAGAAGTCTGAACTTTCAAGTGAAGTCCACGGGCTTACTCTTATTCTTATTCATCCCAATAGGTGCGTTTGTTGAGATTGATGAGAAAGAGATACGCGCAGCTAGAGCGAAAGACTCTGGACGAGTCCTCGCAGCAGGGCCGGGGTCAAATATGGTGGTCGCCTTGGTAAGCCTACTAATTCTACTTATGCTGCTCGGCTCAGCCGCACCTATAGTTGATGGGGTTGGTGTAACAGGGGTTGCTGAAGGGTATCCAGCACATATGGCTGGTATTCAGCCCGGTGATGTACTCGCCTCCATAAACGGCGTCGGCATTACAAGTACTGCCGATGCTTACAACATCCTTTCTACCCTCAAGCCAGGAGATAGGGTTGTGTTGGGGTTTGTTAGGTTGTCTGAAGGGGCGGTAGTAGGCTCTTATAGCGTTGAGGTTTCAGCCGCTGCAAACCCTTATGATTCTTCTAGAGGCTATCTTGGGTTGACTGGTGTTGGGCTCAGAGAGGTGCTCGTTAACTACAGAGATGCTTGGAGGTTTAACCCCTTCCTGTATCTGGTTTGGCCTACTTTTTCAACCGCTAATCAGCAGCTCATACCTTTCTCGCAGCTTATGTCTTGGTTCTACTCATCCCCTCTAGGCTCTCTTTACCCAATCTTGGCTAACCTATTCTTTTGGATCTGGTTCGTAAACTTTAACATCTCTATATTCAACGCTCTCCCCATCTACCCGCTTGACGGGGGGCAGACGCTCCGAGCGTTGCTGCAAGGCTCTCTTAAAAACATCGCTAGTGAGGTGACTATAAAGCGGCTAACACTTGGTGTGAGTGCTTTGGTTCTCAGCCTTGTCCTCTCTATGTTCGTCTTTCCCTACCTCCTACCTCAGTAACTGATAAAAGATGTCCATTTGATAAATAGAGAAGGTGATCACCGGGTTTGGATAAAGCGTGCCTCGTTATAACAACTTACGAGTCTGAAGAAAGGGCTGCAAGTGCCGCCAAGAACATGGTTGAGAAGGGGCTTGCTGCCTGCGCCACATTCTTTAAAGTTAGATCTATCTACAAGTGGAAGGGTAAGATCGATGACGCTACCGAATACTTGGTTATTTACAAAACATTATCCACAAAAGTGGAGCAGCTGAAGAGCGAGGTGCTGAAGACACATAGCTACGAGGTACCTGAGCTACTTGAAATAAATGTAGATGGTGTAGGCGAAGGATACTTGGAGTGGCTGTCTGATACTCTTAACCCATCAAAAACAGGTGTAAATACGCTGAGTTAAACCGTAAGTATTTTTGCTCGTTTTGCAAAGTCTGATGAAAATGAAAAATAAACACCCATAATTTTTCACATTCGCAATGTATAAATACATTCTTTATTATGAAGTTAGTTTAAGTTGTATGAAGAACATTAAGAAGTTTAAGGAATCTCAGAAGTTAATCAAGCAAATCGCAAAAATCAAAAGGAAGTTGCAGTGTCTTGGTTATAATAAATCTTTCAAGATTTTACCCGACTTCGTTGAATGTTACGCGAGAGATAGATTTGACCTTGAATTAAAGAATGCGAAAGGATACGATGGTATCGGTAAAAGTGATGGTAAGAGGTATCAGATAAAATATACGATCAAAAGAAGTAGTAACGGAAAAGAAGTATTCACCCATGCATTTGACAACATTAGGCGCGATACATTTGATTTTCTTGTCGCCGTGATTTTAGACGAAAATTTTAAGATAATTGAAGTATTCAAGATTCCGCATGAAGTAGTTTGTCAAAATGGTTGGTTAGTAGGCCAAAGTTTTAGAATTCAAAAGGTCTACAACAAATTGAAACCATTCGAAGTTCCTGTAATCGCGTAAGGCGTCTTAACAAGCTGGTTTTAGTTCAAGGCTATAGTTTCAGGTAATTTTGCTTGTTGGATTATCCTACGCTTGTTCCGACACTCAAAGAGGCGTACAAACATAAGAGGCTACTGTAATGCTAAGATCAGAAGGTAAGTGAAGCATCAACTGAAATCTTTAAGATGATCTAGCTTGACACCTCAAAACGAAGTAGGGCTACTATACCACCTAGTGCGAAGATCTGTAGACCGACTTCTGTCGAAGAATCTAGAAGGTAGATCTGCCCTCTAGCGGCTTCGACCTTATTTAAGATCTGAACAATCCTCTCTTCCTTGGCTTCTTCAGCAAAGGCTTGGTCTGAGACGAGAAGGTATTCTACAGCACCAGCTTCAGCAGCCCTAGTAACTTCCTCTAACCCAATAGCGACCCTACCCTCGTTCTTAGCTATTCTTTGAAGAACCTCTTTTACAAGCAGAGATGCTTTGACTATCTTATGGTCTTTTAAGATCTGCTGGAGGCTCTGCGACTTTAGAGCCATCCGCACCCCATCCTCCCCTGCGACATCCACCCCTTCCACTACAACAACCCGCTTCCCTATATTGTTCATACCCTTCAGCAAGTTAGCTAGAGCGTTTTTAGTAGGACCGGGGCCTACGATGTAGATCCTTTCATCTCCTCTAATGCTTGCTTTAAGTGCCTCGATGATCTTTCCATAGTATGCTTGTGTTACGCTTCCTTCTGAATACGCCTTACCGCCAGCAAGGGACTCTATGGTGGTTATGAGCTTAAGATGAGCACCTTTAACTCTGCCTATCGCTGCCTCCCTCCTATCCGCTGCTAAGATGATGAAGCTTGGGTTAGAGCTATAAGCCTTCTTTAGGATGGTGAGGTGTAGGTCGCTGAATTCAGCCTTTTGAAGCTCGATCTTCTTTTCAGGCGTTATAAGAATGGAGTGGTGAGCACCCTTCTTAACTGATTCGTTGGAAGCATCAACGATCCTTCCGAATACCCTAAGACGGTTTAGGGTGCTGTCTATACTTGTCTTTTCCACCTCCAGCGTTATACGCACAGGTATTCGCTCGCCCTTATCCGGTCTTACAAATTCACCTTGAGGCTTTATAGAACGTGTGGTCAGAGTAGTCAGTAGATCTCGTGGTTCGATCACTCTTCTTAGCGCCCAGAGGTCGTCTTCATCTTCAGGTGTTAGGGCTATGAAGCCTTTCTTTAGATTGATCTTATGGATTATCAAAGATGTACTACTCTATACCCAAGTCTTTGAATGTGTGAACCCTAAGCCCGTCCGGTATATTCTGAAGCTCACCCAATCTATGCCCAATGAGTGTCTTGACGCCAGCCTTTGATGCGGCATCCACAAGCCTCTGCGTTATGATGCCATCGAAGACTATGTGTGCATACCCGCTTGCCTTCTCTAAACTCGGATACAGCTCATTAACAGGCATCCTCGCAATCTCATTAAGAGCTTCATCAAGCACAACCGCCTCCAACGTGCCGTTAAGTGAAGTATAGAGGGACGTTACCTTCTCGGTGAACGCGTCTTGCATAACCTGCGTCTTCTTGGTTGGGGTAGGCTCCTCTTTGAGCAGCTCTATGATCTCAAGTGGTGTCAGTTCCTCTACCTCCTTACCTCTTGGCGCCCTGACAACGCGCACAATATTTGCCCCAATCTGCTCTAATTCACGTAATATCAGATCCCCAGCCCTATCGCCGTCTAAGAACGGTATAATCTTCTTTTCACGTAAAAATCTGATAAGAGATTCAGGTATCTTAGCGCCTTCAAGAGCGATAACATTCTCAAAGCCAGCTCTAAGGAGATTTATAACGTCAGCCCTACCCTCAACCACAATTATCTGGTCCGCAGTATACACACCCGGTCCGGCTGGCAGCCCCTCCTTACCAAAGGCGATTACGCGAGCCCTCTTTGTCGACTCGATAACATCTCGGATTATCTCCTCGCTTTCACTCATAGCCTTTGACGCCCACTCCCTAAGAATCTGCTTAGCCCGCTCAACGATCAGCTTCTTCTTCGCAGCCCTAACATCCTCTATACCCACTAAAGTAAATCGTGCTGCACACGGACCTACTTTATCCACGCTTTCTACGGCTGCCGCCACGAGCGCTGCTGTAGAAATATCTGTAGACATGGGTATGAGGACTTCACCAGTCGTCCTGTCGTTCTTAGAGGTTAAGTTTATTTCTATCCTACCTACCTTCCAGGATTTCTGAAGCTCGTTTAGGTTCATCTCTGGTCCGAAGAGTCCTTCGGTCTGACCGAAGATCGCACCTATTACATCGGCTTTCTCAACCACACCTTCCACATCGAACTTTAACTTTACTAGGTACTTTACTATACCCGGTTCTGGCAAACTTATATCTACCTACTCTGTTAAGCGCTACCAAGCTTAACAACCTTTAGGCGGTTGGGTGGCAGATATAAACCTAACCCAAACCAATTTCTACACTAACTTAACCGACTGTTAGTCTCTATAAGGCTCTTGAGGCTTCTGCATCTATTCCTAATCGTTACTTCAGTAACACCAGCAGCCTTAGCCAAGTCTTTCTGCTTTCTATGTTCACCCTCCAGTGTCCCTGCGATGTAGAGAGCTGCAGCCGCAGTTCCCATCGGGTCCTTACCCACAAGGTTCCCCGATTTCTGAGCTAATTTGACTAATTCAAACGCCCTCCTCTTTACCTTTTCACCAAACCCGACATTTGCCGCTACCCTAGATACACATCTCATTAGATCGATAGTAGGTAGCTTGAGGTCAACTATTGAAAGCATTTTTCTATAACACCTAGCCAAGTCCTTCTTAGGTACATTCGTTATAGCAGCGAAATCTTTTAGAGTTCTGGGTGCCTCTAAATCTCTACAAGCAGCATATAAGGCTGCTGCAGCCGTTGCTTGAAGAGGTCTACCCCTTGTAAACCCCTCCTTCAAAACCTTTCTGTATATCCACGCCGCTTGCTCTAGTATCGTCTTGCTTACACCAAGTTTATCCGCTATCTTCTCTAACTCTTTTAACCCTTTATGTAGAGAGCGGTTTGCCGAGTTCTGCATACTTGCGCGTCTATCCAGAAAACGAAGTCTACTCATTGCCTCAAAACCATCTGCCGGTATCGCCTTACCGTTTGCATCCTTTAGAGATGTAGAGATGGTCGTCGATAACCCTTTGTCATGTGACAGAAGCGTATAGGGTGACCCCGCTCTTGGATTCCCATCATCTGTCTTTCTCCACTCAGGGGCTAAGGTAGGCACACTCTCAGTAAGCACCGCACCGCACACCTTACAAAGTACTTCACCAGCTACACTATCAATTATGAATGAAGTCGATGAGCACACTGGGCAAACGCTTATCGAACCTAGAACCAGCGAAGACTTGACTTCTGACACCAAGCCAGCTATGGCTGTATCTAAGCGCTTCTATATACCTTGTCTAAATTTTTTCACTATTTTATATACCATATCTTCTTGGAAAACCTCTTATTGGATTCTTCACACAAAGTGCAGAGAGAAAAAGATCAATTTGATTAATTTAGGTTGCTACTATCACTACCGGTGACTATATAACATCATCATTCTTCACATAAGCAATAATAAATGATATATAGTGGTAATTGTAATATATTCTTCCAGAATGGAGATAGAGATTAGAAAGGTTCAGCAAGTCGGCTATTCGACGCTAGTCGTCTCCCTACCTAGAGATTGGGTTAAAGAAGTAGGATTAAAGCAAGGCGACGTAGTCTCTATAATGAAAGACGCGGATGGAACGCTAAGACTCTTCCCAGGCGTCAGTAAGGAGTCTAAGAATCCTGTAAAAGTAATTGTAGAAGCGGATAAGATATCCGAGGAGGGGCTACTTACACGACTTATAACAGGAATGTACATAATTGGACACGACACTATCCAGATTACTTCAAGAAAAGGGTTAAACAAGATGCATCTGGATGAGATTAGGAAGACTGTGCAGCGGCTTACCGGAATAAGTATAGTGGAGCAGACATTAACTTACACAACCCTACAGAACTTCGTTGACCCTACAAAGTTTCCTGTGAACGGTCTTATGAGGAGACTCTACATAATCACGTCTTCGATGTTGAACGCAGCAAACCGTAGTCTGAAGGAGAAGCGTAAGGACCTAGCTAACGAAGTGCTGCATATGGAGAACGAGGTGGATAGAATATACTGGTTGGTGGTTAGGCAGCTCCTCTTAGCTATAAAAGATAGAATGATAGGAAAGAAGCTTGGAATAGAGCATCCTCCACATATTATAGGGAGTAGAACAATAGCCAAGTTTCTTGAGGAAATCGGCGATTGCGTAGAAGATATCGCTACGGAGATCCTTCGGCTGATAGAGATAGGCTATGACCCCAATGAGGAGGTGTTGAGCTCGGTTTACGGATTATTTGAGCTTGTAGAAGATATCTACAGCAAGGCGATGAAAGCCTTCTTCCAACTAGATCTGAAGCTTGCTAACGAAGCAGCCCAAAAGGTAGATGAAGCCAACCTTCTAGCCAACAGCCTTACGGAGAAGATATTTACGACAATCCAACGATGCAGCCAAAATCCGGTAACCTGCAACGTCCCTAACTTAAACTACTATCTATCTCTTAGAACGATAATAGGTACACTTGAGCGGATAGCGGACCATTGTAGCACCGTCTGTGAGCTTACGATCAACCGATATCTTGAAGTGCCTAGTGAAGTCTGTAGATTCGAAAACGCTTAGCCTCTTAGCGTATCCTTGACAGGTAAGCATTTTAAGAACCTCTACTAACATACTTTAGGTATGGGTAGCGGGAGGAAGAGCGATCTAAGGCTTAAGTCGATGCCAAGTTTGGCGCCGGTGGCAGCCGTAGAAGCGAAGCTACTTGAGTTGGGATTCAATTTAACTTCTGAAGCAACAGTAATCTCAGATAACAGATTCTGGCATAGAAGGCTTTACACCAACGGATATGAAGTGGTAACCCTTTCAGATGAGATCGGAAGATTCTATCATCTCAAAGATCCGGTTGTTACGATCTGTGGCAAAGAAAAGACAATCGAAGCCATACGTGACATCCTTTCCCTCATCGGCGATAGGGTTAGTTAAGCATGCCAACCTACGATTGTAACGAACACCAATTTGTGGAGAATCTGAGGAGAATATTAGACTCCAAGTTGCGGGTAATTGTTAATAGGATGATGTTGCTAAAAGACGACGGTAAATACGGTTTATCTCAACTCCCAGATCAAGAATTTAAGAAGTATGAGGCAGTTGCATATAGGAAACATCAGCGAGCTACCGTGTATGCTAAAGTCCCTTTTTACGACGAGCTTCATAAACGCCTTTATATGCAAGATGATATCCTACATGCTCCTAGAAACCCTAACCGATATCACCTATCTATCCCCTACATAAATGTAGAATATCGTTTCACACTCTGGGGTGAAACTTATAGACACGAGTTTGATGTTTTATACGAACCCCAGATAAGGCTTGATCGGAAAGAGATAGTAATTGGTAAGTCGGGGAAAACGACTACTCTCCTACACGTGTTAAATTTCATACCTCCGCCTCAACAAATGTTAGAAATACATCTACCGCCTTCTACCATCGTATTTGATGTGCGTAGGCTGAGTAGGGCTTAGCGTCTTAAGAATTTCGATCGCATCGCTTAGATTATTGATGCGTTTAACCCAACCTCCCTCTTTAATCTCTTTGTTCCAAGGTTGGTTGTAGAGTAAGACCATCTTTCTTTTGCGTGCTGCTAACCGTGCGAGATCTGGGGAATCATCTATATAAAAATCGTAGGGAAGATAGATCTTTTGTTGCCAGCTGGAGACTGCCAAAAAACGGTCATAGGATATTTGATGTTTTTCCAACCAGTTCTTGACGTATTTTAGCGTATCCTTTGTTCTTCCAGTGACGACGTCGAGCGAGCAGAACTGGTGTAGCATCTTCATACTCTCTGCTACATTCTCTTCCATAGGTTTTATCTCCTCCCATCTCGACCAAGCTTTAGAGAAGATCTTGAAGAATTCACGTGTAGATATGCCTAGGTCGCTCCAGAAAGTCCACTTATTTATGCTCTTGTAGTCTAGGTTCTTACTATACTCTTCGTTATACACTTTCACCCACATCGGCATAACATCAGCTAGCGTCCCGTCTACGTCTACCGCTACACGCTTCTTTTGGTTATTTAGCAACAC
The DNA here is from genome assembly GCA_964421575.1 of uncultured Nitrosopumilales archaeon. Lineage (GTDB taxonomy): Archaea > Thermoproteota > Nitrososphaeria > Nitrososphaerales > JAAOZN01 > JAAOZN01. Next base: position 12,665 of record CAYQXI010000109.1, on the reverse strand, counting down.
CTTTTTAATCGCAGACTAACCTTTATTAGTTTATGCTCATACACGTATACAATCATGCGTCTTACAGTGAGCCTTATTCAGCCCTTTGATCTCGATTATACACTAAATTCTGGGCAGACATTCAGATGGCGTAAAGTCGGCGATTCTTGGTACGGCTGGATAGGTTCGACCGCCGTTAAAGTGACTCAGATTAAGAATATGCTTCAAATCGAGTCCAACGAGGAGTTAAATGAAGAAGGGGTTGTAAGATACTTTGGGTTAGAAGACGATCTCCTCAAAATTTACGAATCCATAAACAAGGATAGGTATATAGCTGCGGCGCTAAAGAAGTATGAGGGGCTTAGAATAGTTAGACAAGAACCTTGGGAGACCATCTTATCATTCCTCACAGCAACGAATACAAGCATAAAAAGAGTTGAAACGACGATAAACAAGCTGTGCGCAATACTTGGTGCAGCAAAGAAGATCAACGGTGTAGTTCTCTATACCTTTCCCACACCACAAGCTATCCTACAGTTTAAAGAAGAAGGCTTAAGGAAGGTTGGCTTTGGTTACCGTGCGCCTTGGCTACTAGAGGCAGCTAAGATTATTACAAACAGAGAGGATTTGATCCCTAACTTGATCGAGCAGAGCTACGAGTCAGCGAGAACTCTTCTCCTGCAAAGCAAAATAAAGGGTGTAGGGGAAAAGGCTGTTGACTGTATTCTACTCTTTGGTTTTCACAAGCTTGAATCCTTTCCGATAGACCGATGGATTAGACAAAGCATACTAAACAACTACGCTCATCTCTTTGATGCAAATCTGATTATTAAAATTAAGGCGAAGAGGGCACTAGATAAGGTAAACTACAATAGAATTAGAAAAAGAATGATAGAGTATTTTGGATACTATGCTGGGTACGCCCAGCAATATCTGTTTATGAACGAGCGTTCTGCAACCCGATTTAATCCTTGTAGTTTAAGTAAGGCTTTAATCAAGGCTCTTTAGGTTAATGATAAGCAATGGATGCTACAACACTCATCGTCTCAACAATCTTCATCTCGGTATCTGGGGCTTTTTCACCAGGACCTCTTACCGTTTCAGCGATATCCATTGGCGCTAGGAAATTCGCTAAAGGAGGATTTCTGGTAGCGCTTGGTCACACGATGTTCGAGGTTCCCTACATACTCGCTATAACTCTACTTACTCTTACCGCCGGCTCCTTCCTAAAGATTCCGGTTGTAAGTTACGTCTTAGCATCGGTTATGTTCGGCTTCGTCTCCTTCTTCTCATACGTAAACATAAAGGATGGGGTCGATTTGCTTAGGGGTGGTGAGATTCAGATCAGAGGTGGGAGAATATTTGGACTTAACCCTGTCTGGGTGGGTTTTCTCCTAACCTCTGCAAACCCATACTTCCTTTTATGGTGGCTGAGCATAGGCTTGCCTCTTCTGCGATTATCTTCAAGCATGGGCGCCGTATATCTACTCTTAATGTACGTTGCACACGTGTGGCTTGATTTTCTCTGGTTAACTCTAATGGGGTTTGCTGGTGAAAGAAGCACAAAACTGCTTAACTCGAAGGGTTACGGAGTGTTGCTGATAGCATTGGGTCTACTATTAGCTGTTTTTGCGATAGACATATCCCTAAAAGTGTTCTTCGGCACAACCTTACTACCTTTTTAGCTCAGCCACGACTCTACAGAAGTTATTGTATCTGTCATCGATCTATGAGCCTTCAAGCAGCCGCTTTCAAGCCTAAATATTGTTGTAAAGCCTCGATGTTCCAGGAGTGGACTGTAGACCTCCGTTTATCAACCTTAAGCTTTAACTTGCGAGCTTGTTCTACCGTTAACCCGACTGCCTTTAATTCGCCTAGAGAGAAGCCTTTGCCTTCTCTTCGTTTAACTAGAATATGGTGTTTCCTAACCACAACCGCATCAGGCGCTTCGCCTTGAGGTTTGTATTGAACCTTAGGTTTCCTCTCCTTCTTCTTCGCTTTTGTAGCAACCATTTTAGTCTTGGTCGATTTCCCAGCCTTTTTTGTTATCTTACGTTTTGTTTTCGTTTCTCCGCTCATACCTTTTTCAGGGTTGTCAGATGGAAATCTTAAGCTTTTTGAGACACATCTTCGTTTCCAGCTCCTATGTACCTTTTCCTAAGCTTTGTAGATAGGCAGCATCTTAACCGCTTGGTTGAGTCTAGCCGACCTAAGGAGACTTGTGGTTTCCTTCTTGGCAGAGCAGAGAATGAAGGGTTTGTTGTTCTAAAGATCATCCCAGCTACTAATACTTTAAACTCTGCTACAGCATTCGAGATCTCTCCGTCAGATGTGCTTAAAGCGTTTGAGGAGGCGGATAAGGTAGGTTTAGATGTTATAGGTATTTACCATTCGCATCCAGCGCCACCAGAGCCGTCTGCTATCGACCTACACTACATGAAAATCAACCCAATGGTCTGGTTGATCATCTCTATGGTAGATGGCTCAATGGCAGCATATTACTCGAGTGGTAAATATTTTGAGAAGCTTAAGATACTCCCATAAAGAGGGGCGCGTAACATACTTTATATGTGATATCGGAGAACCGAAACGTATGCAGCCAAGTGCATTTAATGAATACTATCTACGCCAGATAACGATGCCAGAGCTAGGCATAGAAGGGCAGCGAAAGCTCAGCAAAGGGAGGGTTGCAGTAATAGGTGTAGGGGGGTTAGGTAGCGTTTCTTCACTCTACCTCACCTTAGCTGGGGTAGGCTACCTTAGGCTAGTGGACCAAGACACCGTTGAGCTACATAACCTCCATAGACAAGTATTATACAGCAGAAGAGATCTCAGATACTCGAAGGTTGAAGTAGCGGCTAAAAAGCTCAGCGAGATAAACCCGGATGTGAAGATAGATACAATCCCTGAGAACGTCAGACGCTCAAATATTGATAGCATCATCGAGGGTGTAGACTGCGTAGTAGACGGTTTAGATAATATGAGCACAAGATATATCGTAAACGAAGCTTGCACAAAGCGGGGAATACCCTACGTCTTCGGAGGCGCCTTAGGCTTAGAAGGAAACGTTACCGTTTTTCACCCACCAGAAACGCCTTGCCTAGAATGCGTCTTACCTGGATTGAATGATGAGATACTACCAACCTGTTCCACAAGAGGTGTAATAGGCGCCACACCCGGCGTTATCGGCGCTATACAAGCTTTGGAAACAATCAAGCTCTTAGCTGGAATAAAGGGCGGCTTAAAGAATAGGTTACTCATCTGCGACTTCAGGCGAATGGATTTCTTAACGATCGAGCTAGCTAAGGCTGAGGGTTGTAGGGTCTGTCAGCAGAAGGTTGAAAGAGCAACAGAGCAGAAAGAGCGGTTGGTGTGGATGTGTGGTAGAGATACTGTGAATATTAACCCGCCTAAACCTATGAATATAAACTTGGATGAGGCGCGTAAGAGGATCAGCAGCTATAAGGTGCTTGCCAGCTCACCAATCATCCTAGTTTTCGAATACAAGGGGGTTGAGGTAAGCCTGTTTAGGCAAGGAAGGTTGCTCCTAAAGAATGTAAAGAGCGAAGAAGAGGCATTAACCATCTACAACGAGTTGCTCAGATTACTGGAACTAGGCTAACAGCATTCGACACCACTTAATATCTGCTCAGCGAGCTCAGAAACCTCTTCACCAGAAGGTATCTTAGATATGCCTACACCCCGAACTGCAAGAGTAGCCGCAGAAACACCAAGACAAACGGCCCGCAAAAGATCTCTATTCTGGGGGAAAGATGCTGCGAAAGCACCAGCCAAGATGTCGCCAGCGCCGGTTGTGTCGCCTACCACATTTATAGCTGGAATAGGTATCCTGTAGACCTCCCTTCCTGTAGAGAGTGTAACACACCTTGCAGGGGATGTTAATATAACCGCCTTTGGTCCTAGTTTGTGGAGTTCGTTCAAGGCTCGTTTCTGGTCGTCTGAACCCGTTAGGCTCTGCATCTCCTCCTCATCCACCTTCAGCACGTCAACATCTTTCAGAAGCGATTTATCCATATCAGAGAGGGTACAGAAACCTTGTGAATCGAACCTTCTAAGGAAACCCTGCGGGTCAAGAAAGATGTATCTTGCCGCGTTTCTTGCGGCAGCAACCACTCCCTTAGAAACCTCTCCTGCCACAGCGTTTAAAACGCATATATCGTAATCTTTGGCTTCTATCTGGTCCTCTCCGATATCTTCACACCTGCTTATTAACTTCAATCTTCTGCCACTACCGTATTGCTGAATCTGGAATCTTGTAGTAGGCTTTTTCTGGGAAAACGCTGGCTTAACTAAACTAATGTATCTAGTTAAGAATAGTGCATAATGCTCTGGGAAGTCTAACCCAACTTTTGTAGCGGCGTCTACCTTGGCTCCTAATCTTCTTGCCATAAGACCAGCATAGCTTGGAGGGCCGCCTAATGATATCAAATCGAGGGTAGGTGAAATTATATGATCTATCGTAACGTGACCAACTACAAGAAGCTTAACCAACCCACTATTTTTCAACCGAGCAACCTCTTAAACTTTTTAGCAAACAACACGGTAGGTAGCAGACAATAATCTCCAAAAAGTAGCTTCTAAAGCGTTTTTGGCTAAAAATCTTCAGATAGAAAACTAATCTGTCAAATGTTAAGAATTATTCAAAGTCGCTAAGATATGGTAATCAGAAGTCTCAAGGTAGCTCAGCCATTGCTTTCTTAGAATAGATAAAAGGCTCCTTACACTCTATATATTTTAGGGTTTGGTTTAATGTTCCTCTAATAGAATGTTTAGTAATGTTTATTAACAAGTAAATACTACTTTCTAACTGGGATAAAAAGTCTTCTGGTGAGCAATATGAGTGAAAACGAAGATACTGCGAGGCTATATAGGCTACGGCAATCTGTAGACCGCTGCCCTAGATGTGGAAAGGGTCCGATGGTAATGGATACAGCTGGAGGCGAACTCTTCTGCAGCAACTGTGGTTATGTGGTTAAAGAGAAGATAGAGGAACTTGGACCAGAGTGGAGAGCCTTCTCAAAAGAGGAGAAGGAGAACCGAAGCAGAGCTGGTGTCCCATCCTCCCTAGCTATGCACGATATGGGGCTTGCTACTATGATCGGGGTTGAGGACCGCGATGCGTCGGGCAAAGCCTTACCCGCTTCGATGAAGGCTACGATAGAGAGGCTGAGAACTTGGGACGGTAGGAGCCAAGTTCACGAACCCATAGACCGTAACCTTAGGCAAGCCTTCAGCGAGCTTGATAGGTTAGCGGATAAGCTTAGTGTGAGTGATGCGGTCATAGAGAAGGCAGCTTACATCTACCGAAAGGCTTTAGAGAAAGGTTTGGTCAGAGGAAGGTCTATCTCAGCTTTAATCGCAGCCGCTTTATACGCAGCGTGTAGAGACACCGAGACACCCAGAACCCTTAAAGATGTCGCTCAAGTGAGTAATGTAAAGAAGAAGGATATAGCGAGATGCTACCGGCTCCTGTTAAGAGAGCTAGATCTCAAGATGCCTGTCGTAGACCCAGTAAAGTGTGTTTCAAGGATAGCGAGTAAGGCGGGATTATCAGAGAAGACGAAGAGGAGAGCTATTGAGATCCTACGGAAAGCTGCGGAGACAAGAACCTCAGCTGGTAAAGACCCGATGGGTTTGGCTGCAGCAGCCCTCTATGTGGCTTGCGTATTAGAAGGCGAAAACAAAACACAGAAGGATGTCGCTGAAGCCGCAGGTGTAACAGAAGTTACCATAAGAAACAGATACAAAGGTCTTAAAGCCGCTCTTAACCTCTAGTTCGCTTAAGCTCCGCTATGAGCTCTTGCCTCCTTTGTAGTAGAGAGAATAGGTCTTCAACGATTTCCTCTGCTTCTCTTAAACCCTCTTCTTTAACTGTGGATTTCTGGGGGATCAACTCATATAGGCTGTTTATGAATTGCGCTATTTCCTCATCGATTTTAAGAAGCTCTTTGAGCATAGAAACGTTAACTTGACCTTTAGGTAAGCAAGCAAGGCGGTAACCTTCTCCACTACCCTTCACAATTTCTTGTATAGATATTAGCTTAACGTATAGCAGACCGACTCTATTTCCAACCTCAGTCTTAGCGTTAATGTTTAGAAGCTTATCGAGCTTCTTGAGCACCGCAGCTATTCTCCTCTCAAGGTTAGATTTAACAACTTCATCGACTTGCTTCATAACTCTTATTGAAGCTAATCCGGTGTTAATGGTTTTCTGAAGTTCAGATGCAAGCCGAGATATTATAACCGTATGTTGTTTCCCACTTATTGGGCCACTTCGCTCTGATCTAACCACTCTATTCCCCCCTAAATTTCTGACATTACACGATTCTTTGCCTTCTTTTCTAAGAATCCGGGCGGGTAGAGGTTTGGAAACTTCTTATTTATTAAGTCGAGATAGACCGCCACCTCTTCGTCATTCATATATTGGAATAGGTAGTCGCCCATGTAGGGTGATGGTTCTCCTTCCCTTGTCATAAACTCTATGTGCATAAGTGGATCTCCTCTCTTAATCGTTATGGGTGTTCTGTTATTATTTAGATTTACTAATTCAAGCGCCAATCGGCCTATAAACCCGCTGTGAACCTTCGCAGCATTAAGGAAGGATAACCCCATCCTACCATATCTGCTCTTCGCTGTTAGGTGCGCTACTATATTTGGTGGTGTAAAAACGATTTCATACGATATTAGGTTCTTATGCTCCAAGTAGTTTAAGGTGGTCTCTTCTTTGACGGTCAAGACGTATCCATCGCCATCTAAGAGAGCTCTGTCGAAAGGGTAGATGCACTTATTCTCCTCTATTAGGGCTAACAGTCTATCTTTACCTAAGATACACAATCTGACACACACCTAGCTTTCCTTCCATCCCAATTTAATCCTTCCTATCCTTAGTGAGAGAAGCTAATCTTAGGGCGAGCCAAACCAGCACTACCACACCAAACAAGTAAACAGTCATTGATACAACATCGGCAAGAAGGGTTAAGCCCGTAAGCTCGACGAAGTAATCAAAGGTGCCGGAAAAGTAGTTAAAGAGAAGATGCAGAAGGACCGCAGCATGAAAACCCCATTTAATATAGAGCCAACCCAAACATAACCCAGCAACAGAAGCAGGTAGAACCTTCCCAAGCTCCCAACCACCGCCGTAAAATACGTGTGCTAAACCGAAGATAAGCGATGAAAAGATTAGCGTGGAATTTAGGAGCAGCCTAACTCGCGGATCCTTGGCGTCTAGGAAAGCAGAGGGGCACCATAGTGCATATAGAGCAGACCTAACCTTACCGCAGTAAAGAAGAAAGCAAGAAGATGCTAATCCGATTATCGTTAATCTGAAACCGAACTCTTCGGCAAGAGGTGCGTATGTGAGTAGAGCGAAGTCGACCAATGGCTCGGTTCTAGGAAGCGTTCCAGTCGCTACACCTAAGAGGCTTTGTAAGTATTCTAACCCAACATTCACTAACACAAGCGGAGCGAAGACTGTACTTACGGTGATAAGTGTGTTGCTCTGCACATAAGCCAACCCTCTTGAGTAGATTACTTTCAGCGTCTGGTAAAGATTTGCTAAAGGCCCCTTAGCAGCCAGATAGACAAATAGCAAGTAGAGTACTAAGAGCAGAGTAAGTAGGGTTAAGGCGTTAATACTTGCCTCAATCGGCGCAACTAAGCCGAAGACGAAAAGATATAACATCTTTACAATTTGAGGCGTGTCACTATCATACAAAGCGAGAGATGCATAGGCCCCTAACGGAAAGGAGGCTGTGAAAAAGATCAAGAAGGTGACAAGAAGAACCAGAAATACTATTTTAGCCGCCTTTTGCATAAATGTAAATGGTACCATGGGTTACTCAAGACGTTCCTCCTTAACCACCTCAAACGCAACAGCACCAGAGTAGCCACATGCTTCACAATAATAGTAGTCCGGAGTTAGCCACCCACTAAGCTGAGATAGCGGTTTAAGCGGCTTAAGGCATTTAGGGCAGAGTTTAGGTTGTATGCTACCAATGTCTCTTCTGACCAGCCGCTCAACCTTCTCTTCTCTACTCAACTTATCCACTACTGTACTTCTATTGACGATTTATTGAAACCCATGTTTATTAGTTCTTCTTTGACAGACTCTCTGTGATCGCCTTGTAGAAGCACATATCCATCCTTTGCTGTGCCGCCACAGGCTAGCTTCGTTTTAAGACTCTGTGCGAGCTTCTCTAATTCAGACTGCTTCATATTAAGCCCCTCTATCATCGTTGTAGGTTTCTTGAAGCGCCGCATCTCTAATCTAATGATTATCCTACTCTCTTGTTTGTTAAGTTCCTCGCAGACGCAGAGATCACGTGGAAGTCCACATTTACTGCAGGTCTCGGCCATCACACCACCGGTGGATACGTTATCAGAGTAGCGGTAACGGAGTTATCTTCCGACCCTGTCATCTTCCTACTGCAGATGATTAGGATAAAAGGGTATAAAAATTTTTAAAGAAGAGGTGGTGGATGAAGTCCAGTTAGCTGAGCTGCTTGTCTATGTTGTTAGGCAAAGAAGGCTTTAATAACCCGCAATGGGTTAGATTAAGAGGAGCCTAGGGCGTTGTCTACCCTACTTGTGGCTGAGGGTGTGTTAGCTTTGATTGGCGCGTTTATAGGGTTATCTATAGGTTATATTTCGTTAACTGGATATAGGGAGATAGGTAGCCCAGCTCTATTAAGGCTTGCCGCAGCATTTATCCTCCTCTTCCTAGGCTTTACCTTTGAGGCACTTGCCATATTTGGATATGTTGGTGTACTCCCCATTCTCGCTCTTGCGACTGCATCCTTTATCATCGCCTCAAGTTTCTTAGAGACCTTAGGTTTCTTCTTCTTAGCCTTCTCATATATACTTAATGTAAGGGCTACTCAGAGGGCTTTAGCGGTGCCTCTTATACTTCCACTAAGCCTAACCGTTGTCCAAATTTCAGCTGCTTTGAAGTCTATTTCTTTTTACCTACTAATATATGCGTCAGTAGAAACCGCTATAGCATATATGAAGACGAGGAGGGCTGAGACATTAGTGTTGTCTCTTGGCCTTATATTCCTAGCTCTGAGCGAGCTACTAAGGTGGATAAGCTATGTTGAGCTATCTTGGCCGTTTTGGTACTCTACATCGCTTATTCTAAAGTTGATAGGAATCTCAACCCTCGTAGCACCGATAGTTAAGTTTGCCTCATTAAAGGGGGGTGTGTTAAGGAATGGTGTATAGAAACTCTTTACGGATCGTCGTCGATATACTCACAATCGCTAGGGATTCTGATTCGGAAAAGGGTGTTGGTATAACAACCTTACTTCGGAAGGGTAACATATCATATTCCCGTTTAAGCCGCTTATTAAAGGACTTGGTCAAATGTGGGCTCATTGAAGAGATTAACGCAGAGAGGGGTACGAGATACAGAATTAGTGATCAAGGGCGCCAGTTCCTTATCGCCTACTCCCGCTTCGAAGAATTTGCTCAATCTTTTGGACTGCGCCTTTAGTTGCTCTTTTCAGCCAATCTGTATATGTTTTGGTAGGCTTTACTGTATGTTGGGTCTGAAGACATTTTCTTCTCTAGCTTCTTCACAACCTTCTCTAACTCTGCTTCCTTCTTTACATATTGGTTAAGTGTTTTCACCGCTCCAAGATACCGTTTAACCACTTCCTTTGAATAGGGGTTCTTTACCAATAGCGGGAAGATAAGGTGTTTGCTGCTCTGAATAGTCGCCTCTAGTAGGTCAAGCTGAACAGTTAGTGTCGTGCCAGCATATTGCCGTAGCTTCGCCACCTCAAGTTTTGATAAAGAAAGACCAAAAGCGAGATTCACAAAGTAAGGTAGGGTTAGAGAATAGGCCATCATCTCATCGTGCTCTTTTACATCACACATTACAAAACTTGCCTCTGGAAAGAGCTGTTTAGCTAACTCAGCTTCACGATTCACATCATTCACCTTAACCACGATTATACGTCCAAACTTCAAATCGGTCAGACCCGGGCCGAATAAAGGGTGCAATGAGAGAGGTGTGATCTGTTTAGGCAGTCTTCTTAGGGCTGAAATTACAGGGCTCTTTATAGATGAGATTTCCACGAGCAGAACGCTGCTTTTCACCATTCTTCCTATCTTCGCAAGCATCTGAGGCGTAACCTCTATAGGTATTGAGAGGAAGATGACGTCAGAGTTGTGGATGCACTGCTTTAGGGTTAGGGCGTGCTCTGCGCTAACCTCCTTTGCCAACACTTCGGCATCCTTCCTTCTTTTATCATAGATGCTAACGTTGTGCCCCTTTTTGATGAAGTAGTTGGTGAACCACTTACCCATGTTTCCAGCTGCGCCTATTATAGCTATGTTCACAGCATCTCACGCATCCTCGCCACGCCTTCACGTAACTCTTCTTCTGGTCCACAGAAAGACAGCCTAACGAATTGAGGGTAGTTCCCGAAGCCGGAGCCCGGTGTTAGGGCTACTTGATGCTTCTTAAGCATCTGCTCAACAAACTCTTCACCACGTAATCCGCCGTTGAGTTTGAAGAAGATGTAAAAGGCACCTTCAGGTTCCGTAAATTCGATGGGTAGGGGTTTTAGCAGCGATGTTGCGAGGTCACGCCTCCTCTTCATCTCAACCACATACTTGTTAACTTCATCAAAGCACTCTAACGCTGCTACGCCAGCCCACTGAATCGGCTCTGATACGCAGGTGTAGAGGTCTCCGGCTAGCTCTGCGATGGAGGTGCAGCGTTCGCTTGATGTGATTATGTATCCTAGTCTAAAGCCTGTCATGCCCCAAGCTTTAGAGAATGTTCCTATTACAATCTTTTTGCAGTCCTCTGGTAGTAGGCTGTAGCGGTCTTCGTATGAAAATTCAACATATGTTTCGTCGCTTAATATAGTTATGTTGTGTTTGGCAGCGACCTCTATTATCGCTTCAACGGTTTTTCTATCTAGAACTTTGCCTGTTGGGTTGCTGGGCGAATTTAGAATAATGATCTTGGTTGTCTCATCTATCAGCTCTTCTATTTCGTTTACATCAAGATCCCACTTATCCTCAAGATTCGTATGCACGACCCTAGCTCTACAACCAAGCGATTCGACGTTTTTCCTATAAGCTGGCCAAGCCGGTTCGATTATTATGGCTGAATCTCCTTGGGTTAAGGTGGCTAATAGCGCTAGATGTAGAGCCGCTCTCCCACCCGGTGTAACTAGGATTTCGTTTGGCTTGATAGAGGCGCCCCATCTTTCGCTCATCTTATCCGCTAGCGCTCTTCTTAACTCAGGTAGACCGTACCTTGAGGTGTAGTGTGTGCGCCCCTCTTTAAGCGCCTTGATCATAGCCTCTATTACTCTTTGAGGGGGGCCGAAGTCAGGTTCACCGACTTCTAGATGGATTACCTTTAAGCCTTGCTGCTCTAGGCGCTTGCTTTTCTCAAATATGGTTGTTGGGGTATGCAGGGATTTGTAGGCTGATTTTTGTAAGGCGATTGATTCTGAAATAAGTAGGTTGAGTAGCCTAAGCCCTTTAGCTGGGTCTAAGCCGTATTTGGTACATATTTCACGGATCTGCTTGGCTAAATTCCTCTCCACGTAATAATCATCGATGGGTAGGTTGAGCTTCGCTTTTAGAGAGGCTATCTTACTTGCTAAGAGAGTTCTTTGGCAGAACGCTTCAGCTATTATGCGTGTCTTCTCAGCTATCTGCTCTCTGATTCCTTCAAGCCGTTTACTATCATCCAAAGCGGTTCACTTTTCTAGTACCGCTGGTATGTACCCACCTCTTAGAGCCAGATCTGCTAAGACTATCGCTGTGACCGCCTCAACTATGGGGACAGCCCTCGGGACAACGCAGGGGTCGTGGCGCCCTTTGACCTTGATCTCTACTTCCCTCATAGTTTTGAGATTGACGGTCTTCTGCTTCTTCGCTATTGATGATGGTGGTTTGAAGGCTGCTCGGAATACGAGCGGCATGCCGGTTGATAATCCGCCAAGCACCCCGCCTGAGCGGTTGGTTAGGGTTACGATCTTACCGTCTCGGATGGTGTATTCGTCGTTGTCTTCTGAGCCTTTAACTCTTGCTGCCTGGAAGCCTAAGCCGAACTCCACACCTTTAACCGCGGGTATCGAGAATATTGCTTTGCTGAGCTCGCTGTCTAATGAGCTGAATATGGGCTCTCCGATCCCTGGTCTTAAGCCATCTACTATGCATTCTACGATGCCGCCTACGCTATCCTCTTCTTCTTTCGCCTCAAGTATCTTCTCCCTCATGAGTTTCGCTGCTTCTTCGTCTGGGCATCTGACTTCATTAAGGTACCTACGCCGCTCTATCTCATCTATGCTCATATCAGACGCTTTTATGCCCGCGATTTCTTTTGTGTATGCTATTATACGCACGCCTAAGCATCTGCTCAGGAGCTTCTTAGCTACAGCCCCAGCCATGACAAACCCAACGGTCACTCTTGCTGAGAAGCGCCCACCCCCTCTGTAGTCCTCAAACCCCAGATACTTTACATGCGCAGGGTAATCCGCATGCCCCGGTCTGGGTGTGTCCTTAATCTCCTCATAGGGTGTTGAATCAACATCGCGGTTCCAGACCACCATACAGATTGGTGCACCTGTTGTTCTGTTGTTAAAGAGGCCTGAGAGGATATCTACTCGGTCTGCTTCTGCTCTTGCTGTTGAAAGTGG
>CAYQXI010000108.1:0-16153 GCA_964421575.1 uncultured Nitrosopumilales archaeon | reverse complement strand
TAGCCTCGCTCTATCGGCCAAGTCCGCTAGAAAACTTAGGTTTTCAGGTTTGATAACGCTCCTAGTCCACCTTATAGCTTTGGCTGCTACATAGTTGAACCAAGAAACATCGCCCGTCAGCACCGCTAGATCGTGGTTGCCTAAGATGCAGACTTCAGCCCTCTCCTTTACCCACTCAACCACCTCATTTGGGTTAGCACCATAGCCAACAATATCCCCGAGGCAGTATATTGGCGCATCTGGTAGGGTCGCTTCAACCGCCTCCAACGCTTCGAGGTTGCCGTGGATGTCTGATATGAAGACCGCCTGCATCAAAGGTAGTAGAGAATGAACACCACTTAAGTCTTAGGTGCTTTAGCCAAAATCTTAGCTTGAAGTATATGCTTTCCTTCATCTGGGTGGTGTGTATTCTGCAATATCTGCAGGGCTGTCCCGTTTCTCTTCAGGACCCCGCTTAACGCAAAGAACCAGACCGACGCGGGCATTAGCAGCTGTGTGTTGGGCTCTTCTATATTGATCAGCTTAGTCAACGGATCGAACCTAACTAAGCTCTCTTCACCCAAACTCTGAGTTAGTAGGTTGATTAGTATAGGTAGGTTTATGTCCAAGGGTTTGCTGAAGAGGGATATGTGCATAGCGTTTTCAAGTTCCTCGATGAACTTCAGCCCAATCACCCCCATGAGTTCTTCGTCTTGAATGGTTGAGGAGACAGCCCTAATGAACGCTTGGTTCACAGTATCGGGGTCGAGAAGCTCGAGCACATCCTCCCCATCCTTTAAGGATAGGATGGTTGAGAGGGTGTTAAGTGGTGTTGAGATAGACCAGAGTCTCTTAAATAGCCCTGCGGAGATGACCGAATTAACCTCCTTAGAGGGTATGAGCACACCTTTACCTGTCACCTGCTCTACTATGAGTACTGAATACTCATCAAATAAGAAGACATCGAACCCAAGCGGGTACCTAACCACCCTAACATCAAGGCCTAGTGGAAAATCGCTCCCCTGCTCATCTTCACCGTAGCTCCAGAGCCTTATTATCTGAATTTTTATGTCGTTGAGTTTAGCGTTGAGGAGTGCTTCTTTGCAGGCGTTAAGAACCCTAACTCCCCAGCTACCTATAATGCACCTTATGGATGCTCGAGAGAGTGCAATCATTTCAGCTACCTTTGTAGCTAGAGCGTTTGCACCCACCCCTTGGTACTTGTAGTCCACGATGTCTGTCGGCTTCCTTACCTCCTCATACTTCTGCTTGAGCTTCGCCAGTTCCTTCTTCATAGCTTTTACTCTCTTCTCTTCCAGGAGTATCAGGTTCTGGAGCGTTTCTTCGGGTGGTAGAGCGCGGCACCTCACAGGCTTCTTATCTAAGAGCTCCGCCAACCCCTTTCTGACCAGCGTCTTAACTACCGCATACGCCTTTGTGCGGGGGATCTGAGCGTGGTAGGCTAGCTCGCTTACCGTAAGTGAATCGTGTTTAAGTAGTGTCAGATAAGCTCTAGATTCATACTCACTTAAACCAAATTCCTCTAGACCCGACCTACCCCCCATCGCTGTCACCCGCTACCTTGTCACCGTGGTGACTCTACTTAGTGATACAATCCCGATAAAAAGAGAGGTCGATAATGTTAAACCAGGTGCTTAAAATGTCTGACTTCGTATCCAAATGGACCAAGCCCAGTGGTGGTGGGTTCGGCGAGAGAGTGCGCGAAGCTGTACGCCCTCTCGGCCCTCTGAGGCCAAGGTTAGAGGCGGCGATAAGGCAGATCCAGATACAGATCTCTAAGCTGGATGCAACTTCGCTAAAGTTGAAGGAGAGAGATGCAGCGATCTTCAACAAGGTCGTATCCGCCATTCAGAAGCACGACATGCAGCACGCGACAGTCTTTGCTAACGAGCTTGCGGAGATCAGGAAGATGAATAAGATGGTGACAGCGGCAAAACTCGCGTTGGAGCAGATCGTCCTAAGGCTTAATACTGTGCAGGAGCTTGGTGACATCGTTGTAACACTCGCCCCAGCGATGGGTGTTATTAGGAGCATAAGAAGCGGTCTAGTATCTGTCCTACCTGAGGCAGAAAGTGAGATCAGCGAGATAAGCAACCTGCTCGGGAGCATATTAATTGATGCTGGTCAGCTCGGTGCAGCAACCATCAACTTTGAGGCTGCAAACGAAGACGCTGAAAGGATACTTGCCGAAGCCTCAGCGGTCGCTGAGCAGAAGATGCGTGAGAAGTTCCCAGATCTACCTACATCCGTAAGGGCCTCAGACACGCTCGAAGGTATAAGCTAGGAACAGGGCATCCAGATGAAACCCACCACGGCTACATATGTGGTTTGTGGTGGGTCTTCTTACATCTTTTTTATTTATTCCGCTTGTAGGGTGGTGTTACATGCTTGGTGGTTTAAGAAGAGTTGTGGGGTTTAGGAGGAGGGGGTTGAAAGAGAGAATTGGTGCTGCCATCTTAAAGATTGGAGAGGAGAGGCATCAATTACACCTGTTAAAGAGTAGGTTAGAAGCAAGGAGGCAGGCTCTGGTAGATGCTCTTGAAAAGGCGCATGAAGCGAATGATACTGTGAAGATTACCCTTTACACAGATGAATGTGAAGAGTTAAGGAAGGTGATAAATGCTGTTTCCCTATGTGAAGTCGCCCTAACCCAGATCATCACACGGCTTGAGAGCATACGTGATATAAATGAAGCTATGAGCCACATGTCCACAGCAGCAACCATAATAAAGCGGCTCTATGGCGAAGAAGACCTCACACCGGCGCTCGAAAACATAGCTTCTGAAGCTACCAAAACCCTAACAGAAGCCCTAGCAGATCTCAGTAACCTATCCTTTGGCTTCTACTTCGACCCAAAGGGTAGTGTAGAGGGTCTTACTGAGGATGCTGAAAGATATGCCTTACATCTTGCCAGCGAAGTCGATGGTACTTTACCCTCTATTCTACAGCAGGTAAAAGGAGATAACATCTTCAAGAAGATGCAGACCTTAACACAGCTCACCGATTCAGATAAGGTCGGCTACGATGCAAAGAAGGGTAAGGTGAACAGTAAAGTTGAGGAGAAGGTTAGAAAGTTCTTCGCAGAAAGAGGCGAATACAACATAATAGAGGCTGCGGTCACCCTGAATCTACCCCTCAACCTAGTGGAGCATATCGCTATGAAGATGATCAGCGAAGAAAGCAGCCTCAAAATAGCGCCAGAGGTGGCATAGAAGGTTGTCAGCAGCACAAGAGCTCGAGGAAGCGGCAAGAAGATATGCCGCTGAAGCCATAAGACTTGATTCTCAAGGCGCCAGAGGGATGGCTATACAGATGTATCAAAAGGCTATCCACGCGCTCATCACTTTAGCGAAGATTTACCCAGACTATAACCTCAATAGGCTGTATATCGAGCGGGCTAAAGCCTATCAAGAGCGGGTGAAGGCGCTGCAAGCATTAGAAGATGGGCAGGATGGAGCTGAGGCTAGCAAAGCGGCGCCAAAGGTTGTGGAGTCACTTAAAGCAACATTTAGCGATCTTGTGCTACATGAGAAGCCAAAAGTGACTTGGGATGAAGTGATAGGGCTAGAGCAAGCTAAACAAGCCATAAAAGAGAGCATAGTATACCCGGTTCAGCGCCCAGACCTCTTCCCACTCGGTTGGCCTAGAGGTATACTACTCTATGGTCCACCTGGCTGCGGCAAGACCATGTTGGCCGCTGCAGCTGCCGCTGAGATTAATGCCACGTTTATGAGCGTGGATGCGACATCGATTATGTCGAAGTGGCTTGGCGAGGCTGAGAAGAATGTTGCGCGGCTCTTCTCTACTGCGCGGAGCATAATCGAGAAGGAGAATACGCCACTCATCATCTTCATAGATGAATTAGATTCGCTGCTCGGTACACGCAACCAGGAGGTTGGGGGAGAGGTTAGGGTCAGAAACCAGTTTCTTAAAGAGATGGATGGTATAATGGATAAGGGTAAGCACCTCCACCTTTATGTTATAGGTGCGACGAATAAGCCTTGGTCTCTGGACTGGCCTTTTATAAGGAGGTTTCAGAAGCGTATCTACATACCACCGCCAGACGCTGCTGCGCGTGTGAGCATGTTCCGCTACTACACAGCACCCTTAAAGCTTGATCCATCGATTAAGTTAGAGGAGCTTGCCAAGTACACCGAAGGATATACAGGGAGCGATATAAGAGATGTGTGTCAAGCAGCTCAGCTCAAGGTGGTTACGGAGCTCTTTGAGAGCGGTAGGGCTAGCGATAAATCTGCTCAACCTAGGGAGATAACGCTCGCGGACTTCAAAGAGATTCTGCGCACAAGAAAGCCTAGTATCTCGAAGGAGATGGTAGCCGCCTACGTAAGCTGGTCTGAAAAGTTCCAAGCACTCTGAGCGTTGAAAGGTAAGTTTAAGGAGCACCTAAGATAATGATTAGCTGTGGGGATGGTTAGCCTAACCTTTAGTGAAATGCCGAGCCTATCATCACCCTACCTGATCATAGGCTTGTCTGGCTGGACAGACGCTGGGCTGGTAGCATCTAAGTCAACGAGCTACCTCGTAAAGAAGCTCAGTATGGTCAAGTTTGCCACCATAGAGCCTGATGAATTCTACAACTTTAACCTAGAGCGCCCAACCACGGTTATAAAAGGAGGGGTAATAGAGGAGTTCAACTTCAAATCAAACGAACTATACTACTCGGTTGGTAAAGAGCGTGGTGAAGACGTAGATTTGATCGTGCTTACTGGTGCTGAGCCCCACCTCAGGTGGGCTAAGTATAGTAAAGAGATCATAGAGCTAGCGGTTAAGCTTGGCGTTAAATTCTGTTATGCGCTCGGCGGGCTTCTAGATAGGGTTCCGCACACTCGCCCACCCTTAATCTCAGTCGTGGTAAATGATACATCCCTATCACAGCTCCTAACACGTAAGAATCTTAAGATGATAGACTACGAAGGCCCTGCGAGCTTCTACACCTACTTACTCACCCAGCTACGCAAAGAAGGAATATTCGGGGTAAGCCTCTGGGGGCACGTTCCCCAATATATAGCGTATGCTGATGCCAACACAAGCCTCCACCTACTGAGGCGCCTCTCAGACCTTCTGAACACAAAGTTTGATCTTACGGATCTGGAGCGTGAAGCAAAGAGGCTTAGAGAAACCTTGGACAAAGAAGTAGCCCAAGACCCAACCTTAACGAGCCTAGTAAGAAGCCTAGAGTTGGAGTACGATATGCGCAGCGGCCCCAGCTATATAGGTTAAGCAAAATAGTCCTCCGCAACACTCCCGCTCAAAGAGCTGCTGAACTATTCTGTCTTAATTTTTCACTCTGCCTATCTCAAGATGTTCTTTGACGCTAGTCTTATGTCAGCTGCCCGCACGGTCTTTCTACCGGCGTGCGTAGCAAGCTCAACGGCTTGCTGAGCTATCTTAACAGCAATCTCCTCTAGAATTATTCTTAGCTCCTCTGCTGCTTCATCACTAACCCTCTCAGCACCACCCTTTTTGATCAATCTGTAAACAGCTGCCAACCCGAGCTCCTGCTCAACCAATTCTCATCACCCTAGCCTCAGAGCAATATCCTATTTAACTCTAAGGCTAAATAGCCTCTGAAGCACATCTAGCTTTATGTTCGTTGACGCGCATATACACCTCTCAGACCCCATGCTGGAAGACCTCTTGCCACAGATTATTTTGGGGGCTAAGATCACACGCACGATCCTCGTCTCGGTAGCGGAAGACCTTAAAACCTCGGCTCTAAACCTCAAAATAGCGGCTGAAGTAGGCGAGCTCGTTAAACCCTTTGTAGGTGTACACCCTTGGTCTTTGCAGAGTGAGGACCTCAATGAACTCAACATAAGATCTCTAGACCTTGAGCGCTTTGCTGGAATAGGCGAAGTGGGCTTAGATAGAAAGTACGCTAGGGATGAGGGTGAATATAGGAGGCAGAAAGAGGTCTTCGAATTTATGCTGAGGTTGGCTGAGCGCCTCCAGAAGCCTCTCTCCATACATTCAAGGGGAAGTGTAGATGACGTTCTCTCTATATTAAGCACCTACAATCTGAGAGGCGTGCTACTACACTGGTTCTCAGGAGCACCGAACCAGCTTAAGGTTGCCTGTGACCGAGGCTACTACATATCCTATGGGCCTGCGGTGGTCTATTCGAAGAAGACTCAGCAGCTAGCCTCCAGCACACCACTCAACCTAATATTGACCGAAACCGACGGCCCAGTTAGATTTGGTGCAGCTTTTCAAAACCGAGTAGCCCTACCATCTTTCATACCGAGCATTATCTACACACTCTCATCACTTCATAAACTGGGGTTCGAGGAGATGCGCAGCATAATCTTCGAGAACGCGCTACACTATCTCAGCATAAAATCCAAAAATGAACGCAGTGGGTTTTACCCTCATCAGAAATGTTAAAATATTGCTTATAATAATTTTTTAAAATGTGATATATATGTGCTTAAAGGTTAGAAGTGTGGCTCCAGACTTCGTAGCAGACGCATACGAAAGAGGTTCTGACAAGCCGAAGAAGATCCGCCTATCTGACTTCAGAGGGAAGTGGGTCGTCCTATTTTTCTACCCAAGAGACTTTACCTTCGTCTGCCCGACCGAAATAGAGCGCTTCGCGGAACTTGAGCCCGAATTCAAAAAAGAGGATGCGGTTGTAGTCGGAGTGAGCACAGATAGCTTTTATGCGCATAAAGCTTGGTATGAGACTGACGAGCGTCTCAAAAAAGTAAACTTCCCCGTAATCGCTGACACCACTCTAGCAATAAGCAGAGCTTATGGTGTGCTTAATGAGGAAGACGGCAGTGCCTTCCGAGCAACCTTTATCATCGATCCAAATGGAGTAGTTAGGCACGTAACCGTGAACGACATGGAGATAGGAAGAAGCGTAGACGAGACCCTCAGAACACTTTCCGCACTCAAAACTGGAGAACTATGCCCCGTTGAGTGGCGCCCTGGCATGAAGACTTTAGGTAGGGTTTAGAAACCCCTCACCTCTCTTTTTTGCTAATGCTTTATATCCCCCTTTGATTCTATGGTTCTCTGCGAGTGCTTTGCAGTCTCTAATGTGGGTAGAGAAGTATAGGCCTACGAGGCTTGAGGAGATCGTCGACCAGCAGCACGTGGTCTCTGGCTTAAAGGAGCTTCTGAAGAACCCCGCTGAAATGCCTCACCTTCTGTTTGCTGGTCCGCCGGGAACTGGTAAGACTACTGTTGCGCTTTGTGTGGCTAGGGCTGTTCTAAAAGATTACTGGCGTGACTACACCCTTGAACTCAACGCTTCCGATGAGAGGGGTATTCAGACGGTTAGGGAGAGGATCAAGACCTTCGCAAGCTATAGCGTTGCTGCTGATGTGCCTTATAGGATAATCATACTGGATGAAGCTGATGAGATGACTAATGACGCGCAGACCGCTTTGAGGAGGATAATGGAGGAGAGCTCAAGGATCTGCAGATTCATACTCATCTGCAACTACAGCTCAGGGATAATCGAGCCCATACAGAGCAGAACAGCCATATTCAGATTCCAAAGGCTTGAGGAGAAGGATGTAGTTAACCACTTAGCCTACATCTGTCGGTCAGAGGGTGTAAAGAAGGTTGAACCCGAGGCTCTATCTTTGATATATAAGGTGAGTGAAGGCGACCTCAGACACGCCATAAACATCCTACAGACCACAGCAGCTATGGGTGAGGTTAGCGTAGAGAATGTGAAACGGGTCGCCGGTCTGTCGAGCAGAGCTATGGTTGGTGAGGCTGTTAGGCTCGCCCTAAACGGGGACTTTAACGCCGCTAGGGAGAAGATGCTCGAACTCACCAAAGTCTATGGTATGTCTGAGCAAGACTTCCTTAAGTATGTGTTTGAGGAGATATCTGCTCTTAACCCGCCTAACCTAGATAGGGTTGCTGAATGTATAGCGAAGTATGATTACCGGCTTGTGGTAGGTGCGAACCCAGATATCCAATTGACCGCGCTGCTCGCTGAATTAGTCCAGCTGGGTAAAGAGCTCAATCAACCGACTAAAAGGGGGAAATAGTATATTAAGAAAGTTGGGTAGACCTCATAGAGGATGAAGTTCAACCTACCTAGAGGTTTCAGAGATATACCACCAGAAGACTACGCGGTTATGGAAGATATTAGAGGAGCCTTTATAGAGACTTGCAGGCTCTTTGGCTTTAACTTGATGGAGCCGTCTCCTCTTGAGATGTTAGAGACCCTTGAAGCTAAGAGCGGCCCATCAATAAGAGACGAGATCTTCGCTTTTAGGGACAAGAGTGGTAGGGAGGTTGGGCTAAGATTCGACCTAACAGTCGGGCTTACAAGGTGGGTTGTATCTAACCGCAGCCTCCAGCTACCAGCTAAAATCGGCTCCTTCGCTGGATTATGGAGGTATGATGAACCGCAATATGGGAGGTATAGGTGGTTCTACCAATGGGATGCTGAGATCTTCGGGCCTACCAGTGTAGATGCGGATGCTGAGGTGATCGACTTTACGTACACCCTCTTCACAAGACTTGGGCTTAGTGATGTGTCTGTGCATATTGGGGATAGGAGGGTTGTAAGCGAATACATCAAGAAGATGCTAGGTGTCGAGGACGAGTCTCTGGTTGCGGAGATGCTGCGTGCCCTCGACAAGATCAAGAAGAAGTCGAAGGAAGAGATCTTGGAGGAGTACGCATCTAAGATCGACTCCTCAAAGCTGATCAAACTTCTGGAGTTTGGAGAGATGAGTGGTGTAGCTGATGATGTTTTGAGGAGATTAGAAGAGTATAACCTTGACTCAACCAGCGCGTTAGCGGAGCTTGTTGATCTGCTGAAGCAGAGGGAGGTTAAGAACATCCTCTTAGACCTTTCGATAGTAAGGGGGCTAGACTACTATAGTGGTATCGTCTTTGAAGCCTTTTCACAAAGCGATGCGGCATTGGGTGCATTAGCCGGGGGTGGGAGATACGATATACTACCAGCGCTCTTTGGCAGACCGGATATTGGTGCAACTGGAGTTGCGGGTGGGGTGGATAGAACGATAATCGCTCTAAAGAAACTTGCGCCAAAAAAGACTTGTGAGCAGTCGATCTTTGTAGCTTATGTGAATAAAGAGGTAAGCGGCGCAGCCCAAAAGATAGCAGCAACACTTAGAAGAGAAGGGCTAGCTGCTGAGACCGATCTTGTCGGTAGGAGTTTAAAGAAGCAGCTGGAAGTGGCTGCTAAACGTAACACACCCTACGTCATAATCGTTGGGCCAAAGGAGCTCGCGGAGAACAGAGTGGTCTTAAGAGATATGAGAGAGGGCAGAGAGGAAGTAAGATCCATCCCGGAAACCTTAGATTACTTGAAAGAGGTTCTGAAAACATAGTCTGCATATCTACTTAGGGAAGATGTTGTGTGGTGGTAAAGTTAATGTGTAGGCTAGTTGGGATTATGGTGTGGTTGGTATGGCTGAGTACACGAAGGTTAGGGTGAATAGGATTTCATCTATAACAGATCCGGAGACTGGGCAGCCGGGGAAGCAGATCGAGCTCGTTGAGGTCAGACCGAGGGCTCAGTTCGGGATATATGGGAGGGAGGATGAGACTAGGTTGATTAAGAGTATTATAAGCCAGTTCCAATCTATGGGGCTCTTCCCCGCTATGCCTCAGCTGGTCTCACCTAAGATCATACTGTTTCTGACTGAAACCGAGTATGAGATGCTGGGTATAAGATTCGAGGTTAATGAGATCTACGATCTGCACCTAAAGGATGGCACGATAACTCTGAAGAGAAGTTTAGAAGGTGTCTAGTTGAAGGTGAGCATTCTCGGCGGAGGCACGATGGGTGAAGCCTTAGCAAAGGGCTTCTCTGCAGTAGAGGGCGTCGAGGTCTCAGTCGCTGAGGTGGTTGAGGAGCGAAGGCGTCTTCTTGGAAAGGAGGGCATAAAGACCTACGCTAACAGCAGAGAAGCAGCCAAGGGCGCGGACGTAGTGATCATAGCGGTCAAGCCCAAAGACGTGAAACCCCTCTTAGACGATATAAAGGATCTTGTGGAGGGTAAGCTCGTAATCTCGATAGCGGCTGGTGTTACGCTGAGCTACTTAGAGAAAGAGGCTCCAGAGGCTAGATTCATAAGAGCCATGCCCAACATAGCAGCCACAGTTAAAGCGGCGATCACAACCCTCACACCAAGCGCTAGAGCATCTGAAGAAGATCTTAAAGTGGCTGAGAAGCTCTTCAGCAGCATAGGCTCTACTCTTGTCGTTGATGAGGCGTTGGTGGATGCCGTAACAGGCTTAAGCGGGAGCGGACCAGCATACATCTACCTAGTAATAGAGGCTCTGGCTGAAGGAGGCTTAAAGATGGGTATACCGTATGATAAGGCTCTCCAACTAGCGTCTTGGGTGGTCTATGGGGCTGCCAAGATGGTCATAGAAACCAAGCAGGACCCAGCTGAGCTCAGAAAGAAGGTGGCAACACCAGCAGGCACCACAATCGAGGGGCTCTTGACGCTTGAGGAGGCTGGTGTTAGAGCTGCCTTCATAAGGGCTGTGGAGGCTGCGACAAGAAGAGCGGCTGAGATATCAAAGGAGATAAGCGGTCAATAGCAGAAATATTTTCCACGATTATGTTTATGTGAACGAAGAAAGCAAAAAGAGCGTTAGAGCTCTGGAGCCCTCAAGTTTGCCTTAGAGGGGGTTAGAAAGCAGAGGTTAGAGAAGTCTTAGCAGAAGCCTCTGCCTACGTTAAGTTTATTATGAATTGGTTGGTATTGTTAGGTGTAAGCGTGTAGTAGGAGATGAGGTTAGTAAGAGGGTTCGTGGTCGTCATGCCCATTCTTCTGCTCACCTTCTTTTACTATCTACCCTCTGTTTACTCATCTCCTTTTGAGGTCGATGCTACTGCTTCTGTGTATCGTGTGGTGGATGGTGATACGTTCGACGCCTTCCCCGTCGGTAGGGTTAGGCTGGCTGATGTAGATGCTCCTGAGAGAGGTGAAGCTGGGTACACCGAAGCTACAAACGCCTTAAAGAATCTAGTCTTGAACAAGAAGGTGTATCTAGACGTTGACGACCTTTACGTTATGGACAGCTATAATAGGATCATATGTTTGGCTTATGTGAGGCATAACTCCACACACCTTATGAATGTGAACCATTGGCTCGTAGTCTACGGTTACGTTAAGATCTCAGACTACTCCAACGAGTTCAACCCATACACTTGGAGCCTCTACGTACACTATCCCATAGAATGGGAAGCGACTACAACCGTTACCGTGACTAAAACGATCACAACCACAGTAACCCAAACGGTAACAGCTACATTGACAACTACCGCCACAACTACAGTTACTCAACCGACCACCGTAACAGCAACCTTAACCAAAACCGTCACAACCACAGTAATTCAGCCAACGACGGTTACCACCACAGTAACCGTTACTCAACCAGTGACGACAACAAAAACTGTGACCGAAACAAGGACGACAACTACCACAGAAACAGTCACACAACCAGTCACAACTACAGTAACTCGAACCATAACAACTACTGTAACACCTCCTCCCACAACCACCACAGTCACCTACACCACAACCCCACCACCAGCAACAATCACAAAAACCGTCACAACCACCCTCACCCAGACTATCACTCAACCGACGACTATAACCTATACAGTAACTCGAACTACTACAACAACCGTAATACCTCCCCCCACAACAATAATCTACACTCTAACAATGCCGCCAACCACTATCACCAAAACCACCACAGCTACTTTGACACAAACGGTTACTGCAACAGCTATCCCAACCACAGTAACGCTGATTGTCACAACTACCATCACACCAGGAGAGATAATCAAAACTGTAACAGTTGTAGGTAAGGAGGCTGTAACACAAGCTATAAAGCTTGAATTAGGTGTGGCTGGGGCGGTCATTCGCCGTGAAGCTAGGGTCCCTATATGGCTCTCTGAAGCGCCTAATGGGCTATCGGGGTTTGAGCTGGGCGTGTCGGTCGATCCATCGGTTGCCCTAATTAAGAGAGTTGAGTTCCCAAGCTTCGGTTTAAACGAATCGTCTACCGTGCCTTCGTCGACCGTATCGATCAGAGCTGTTGATATTAGGAACATCGTTAAGCCTGGTGATAGTAGGTGTGTGTTAGCGGTCTTGTTTATCGAGGGTGTGTCTAGTGGTGAATCAGCGGTTAGGGTTGAGGTTAAGGCGTTGGATGACGACTTCGGCAACCCGATTGCTGCTGAGGTTAAGCAGGGCAAGATAGTGGTGGTCACATCACCTAAACCTTTACCAGGTCAGCGCGAGCCGAAGGACATCGATGGGGACGGGTTATTCGAGGATTTGAATGGTAATGGTAGACTAGACTTCGCTGATGTAGTGTTACTCTTTAAGCATAAGGAGTTTATTGAGGCGAACTGGGGTCCTTCATTCACAGACTTCAACGGCAACGGTAGGTTTGACTTCGACGACATCGTAAGGCTTTTCAGGAGGGTTTAGGCTGAGCACCCCAAACCTAATAGCCTCAATACCACTTTCTACACTACTACTGCTTCTACTCATAAACACCTCATACGCCCCAGAAGAGGTGTCCATCACTTCACCATCCGTCGGCGTAGAAGAGGAGTTTGAGCTACATATCACCCTCAACACAGCACCAAACGGCTTAGCTGGCTATGAAATATCGGTTTTCGTAGAAGATCCAAAGGTAGCTAAGATAGTCGATGTGAAATTCCCTCAATGGGCAAAGCTTACAAACAGCTCTGTCGAAGGCGATACAGCGTCACTAAAAGCGGTCGACCTAGAGGATCAAGTAAAGGCAGGAGCAAACAACATCAACTTAGCTACCCTTAAACTCAAAGCTGTTAAAGTGGGCGAAACAGCCATCAATCTAATGATCATCAAGATGGACGACGACGAAGGAAACGCAATAACACCATCAGTAAAGCAAGGTAAGCTAACTGCCACAGCAACAAAACAAACGCAGCCAGCTTGGGAAATATATGCGGTAATTATTGCTGCCATAGTAGCCAGCATAACTAGCGTAATTTACAGAAGTAGGCAAAAGAGGAGACATATTGCGACTATCAAAACATTATCATAAAGCGGATTTGCAATAATTGTTCGTTCCACGTTATTTGATGGCGTGTTTGTTTATTCATTTGTGCCTCCGCTGCCTTTGAATACTATTTTGAGGTTGACGGGTAGCCCTTCGAATGCCTCTTTTATGTCGTTTTCGAGCTCCTTCGCGATCTGGCTCTTCTCATCGACCCTCAAACCTATGGTTACTTCGTGGTCTTGTACCGATATGCTCTCAACCGTCTTGCCAGATATTACGTCTACGCCTGTTATCGGGTCTAACACGCCCCTAAGGAGTAGTTTGACGAGTGTGTCATCTACCTTCGTCTTCCCCTTCATAGCATAGTACTTTGAGATCGCAGCATCCAACCCAGCTTTAGATAGCACAGCGCAGTGCAACTTGGTCTTAGGCAGCCCACCGAGCTCCTCAGCAATATCCTTGAATGTGATCTTCCTAGCCTCCTCAAGCGTCTTACCCTTAGCGAGCTCGGTGAGCATCGAGGAGGTCGCTATGTTGGCTGCGCAACCATAGGATTCGAACGTTATCTTCTCTATCCGCTCTGTCTTCTCATCTATCTTAAGATAGAGCTTGATCAAGTCTCCGCAAGCCACACTCCCCACCTTCGCGGTTACATCAGCGTCCTCGAGCCTACCTACATTCCTAGGGTTGGTGAAGTGATCGATGACCTTCTCACTATAACCTATTCTTCGCTGTATGGATGCGTCTGGTTTGCTCAACCAAACTCACCCTCTAAATCTAAATATCCATCAGCCCACATAAGACCCTTTCCCCTCAACCTACTCTCCTCCTAGCGAGCGGGCTGAACGATCTAAGCCTAGCGACCACATTAGCCAAAATCTCAGCAGCAGCATCAACCTCCTCTTGCGTAGTCATCCTAGAAAGGCTGAGCCTCATAGAGCCATGCGCCTCCTCGTGCGTACCGCCTATAGCCGTTATAACGTGGCTCGGCTCAAGCCGCTGGCTGTAGCAAGCTGAACCAGTATTACAGATCAACCCCTGCATCTCAGCCTGTAGAAGAACGGCTTCGCCCTCCACATACCTAAAGGTTACGTTGACGATGTGGCATACTCTCCTCTCACCCCTAGGGCCATTCAGCTTCGAGTCCTCTATCTGCAGGAGGCTATCGATCAACCTATCCCTTAGCCTACGCATCTTAACCGCGTCCTCAGGCGAAGTTCTCTTAACTGCTTCAGCGAAACCGACTATTCCGGGCACATTCTGGCTCCCAGCCCTTAGCCCCCTTTCCCTACCATCACCCTCGATCAGCGGTTGCAGCTCAACTCCCTCACGCACATAGAGCGCACCTACACCCTTCGGCCCATGAATAAGGTGAGAGGTTATCGACATAAGGTCTATGTTCATAGCCTCAACGTCTATATGCTCTTTAGCAAAAGATTGAGCAGCATCGGTATGAAAGAGCACACCCCTCTCCCTACACAACTCACCAATCACCTTAATGTCTTGAAGAGTACCTATCTCTTGGTTAGCGTGCTGAATGGATGCTAAAGCAGCCCCATCTAAGCTGGCTTCAAGCCTATCCATCTTCACAAACCCCTCTGAATCAACTGGTATAACCTCAACCTCATAGCCAAGCCTTCTGAGGTTAAGAGCAGTATCCAAAACCGACTTATGCTCTATAGCGGATGTCACAACCTTCCTCTTCTTATATAGGGGATGGTAGGCGACGCCTTTAACCGCTAGGTTGTTGCTTTCAGTCGCACCAGAAGTAAACACTATCTCACTCGGCTTGGCACCTATTTTAGCCGCTATAACCTCCCGAGCCTTCTCAACCGCTTCTGCCGCCTCCTCCTGCAGACTATGCCCAAACTCCCCACCGGGTAGACCGAACTTCTCGACCATATACTCTAACACGATCTTCGCAACCTCAGAATCAACAGGTGTTGTCTCAGCATTATCTAAGTAGATCATCTACACCATCAACTCCTTATTGCGCGTAATCTGAACTTATAGTTTGCTAGAAGGCTGGGTGTATCCCGAAGACCCTACCTATAAAGTCTCCGAAGAGGAAGGTAGCCAGAGCCGTGCCAAAGGTTAAAGCTATGCTCTCGGCGAACTCCTTCGGAAAACTCCTCTCCCCAACCACCGAACCGTATAATGTGAAGAAAAAGATCAGCAGAACCGCTAGAGCTAAAGAGCCTCCGAACGCAAGAATCATGACTTCAGTTACAAAGTAGGGGGATGCCAAAAGGGCTACTGCACTAATATACGCTATCGCAGTAGCTAGGGCTGAGAAAGCGGGATTACTTGAGATCTGCTGCTTCGCCTGAAGGTAGGCTGCTGAGCCCATCGATATCGCTGCTGCGAAGCCGACCACCAACCCCGCTATACCCGCTATGAGTGTTGAGCTTGTTACACCAAGGAAACCAGCGTGCACACCCGTTATCTCAACTATAGCGTCAGCAAGACCGAGAACTATGAAGCCTAGGTATCTTACCCTCCTTTCATCGATCTGGTTCATAAACGCCCTCTCATGCATCTCCTCATCCTCAATTATCTTCTGCAGAACCCTCTTGTCTTCGCCAGAGAGTTCCTCTGAGACCCGCTTGTAGCCCTCTATAGCCTGCTTCTCATGCCTCTCAAGAAACTTAAGAGTGAAGGTTAGCCCCATCAGCAGCCTGAGTATGATCATTCGATATACGGCTGCTTTACTTACTTTAGGTGTGTAGCTCCCAGCAAGTCTACTCCAGAATATGTAGTGCTCCTTCTCTGCTTTGGCCAGCTCCTCCAATATCCTCTTTCTACCAACATCTTTTTCACGCTTCGCTAACTCGATGTAGAGTTGGTAATCAGCATATTCATCTTCACAAAAGCGTTTGAACATATCTGTAGGCAAGGTAACCACTACCCCTCCAGTCGAAAGTCTCTTACCATCTGACCCCTAAGAGCAGGCATAATAGTGGCTCATATTGGAACTTTATAAAAGATTATCGAGCAGAGCCGAGCTATAGCCTATGGGATGTGTTAAAAGTTGGGTGGAAACTGTTTCACCAAGGCGTCTTCCCAGTTTCCTCTACCACTTTATTGAACTGCTTTGCGAGCTTATATGCGTCGAAAG
>CAYQXI010000107.1:0-24264 GCA_964421575.1 uncultured Nitrosopumilales archaeon | reverse complement strand
AATACTATCTTCAAGCGATGCTAGGGTGCTTTCAAGTCCTTGAGTTGTAGTTGTTTGTGTGCCCTTTAGGTCTGTGACTGCTGATCTGAGTTCGGACAACGCTGCTCTAACCTCCGCAACAGCTGTATTCGTTTGGTCTATTCCAGACGCTACAACTTTGAGCGAGTCTGCTAGGGATGTAGCCATTTTATCTACGCCAGAAGCCACCGCTTTGAGGGCGTCAGCCAAGTTCGCTTGGACACCTTCTATCTTCTTAGTGAGTTCCTCTTCGATACTCATAATTTCGCTTTCAAGCTTCTTTGAGATGTCTTCCTTAACCCCACCGACCTCCTTGCCAACCTCTCTAAGTATAAACTCAAGCTGTGGTATTACATTGAGTGGTGTAGTCTTGATAGCCGCTAAAGCCGCTTCTGCACCTACACCTATCACTGTAAGCCTATATATGCCTGCTGCTAACTTGCTTGTGGTCTCCTTTGTAAGCTCTATCGCAAATAACCCCGGTGCTTTAAGTGTTGCTGAACCAGAAGCTACAACACCCGTCGGGTCTTCAAGGACATACTGCACATCGAGGTCGCTGTAGGGTTTACCCTCAACTCTGCTCGTCACATTAATTAGTGCTTGTAACCCGGGTATAACCTCGGTCGGAGCCTCGATGGAAATTGAGGGTACTCTGGGCTTCAGCAAGTAGTCCCATTTATCCGCTGTATAGGGGTAGTCTCTGAAGGCTGCCAGTATAACTTGAGCTGCGACCGGGTCGACTCTTTCTATGTAGAATGGGCCGCTCATAACGAGGTAGTGGCCATATTTCTCTGAGAAGGCTTTGAGCGCATTCCACCTTGGGCTAGGATCTTTTACGAAGTCTCTGACCGCAGGGTGAACATAGGAAGGCGCCAACTTATCAAAGTATTCTTTTAGCAGAGGTAGTGTATCGCCTTTAGTTAGATCGATCTGTGTGACCCCAAGCTCCTGGGCTGTGGTCTCTGAGAACGCTGCCTTCTTATCTTCGTAGAGTGCGTTTACAAGAGCGTATAGCTGCCAAGGCATCAAGGGGAAGACATCTGCTTGGGCTGCTATAAATGTCTCATCTGGATGAGTGTAGTCTAAGTATATTTCGTAAGTGTTGTCGCTGAGCCACCTTATACCCTTAAATGTATTAGTGAATGTTTGGACCCCTGGTGCTATGGCTGCTGGGTCATAAATTGGGCTTTCTGGTGTCGCTATGCCCAGTATCTCATATATGAACATCATGATGTCCTCTTTACTTACGGGTGTGCCATCATGCCACTTGCCTAAAGTCGCTGTGAAGGTGACTTTGCTCTCAGCTGTCACATCCTTACCCACCGGTATCCACTTGTTCTGCTCCCAAGACCACTTCAGCGCATCCTCGGGTACGTTAACGCCGCCGGTTTGTACGGTAAATGTTGTGCGTATCGGCATGTAGCGCCCAGTATGTGGATGAACCCAGACACCTGGATCAAATATGTTGTTGAATACCAAGCCGTCGAAGAGCCAGTTGAAGCCTATATCTGTCCCTCCTCCTGAGCCTGGCATAGCTAGATACGCTGAGACGAACATGACTCTGCTGCCTATCTTCGCCTCCCCACCAACCTTGTCCACAAACCTCATACTTCGACCAAATAGCATACCGTAGGGTCCAGCGTAGAGGTCTGACACTCCAGGTTGAAGAGATTTAGAGTATGGGAATGGCTCGAGCTGATCGACTAAGAATATTCTTACCGCATCTTTCAAGGCAAGCTCGTTTGCTGCCCTCACTAATGCAGCCCTTTCTTCTAAGTCGGCGTATTTTCCTTCGTTGAGCCTTGTAGCAACATCAACCAGAAGAGGCGAGGGTTTATACACTGTGTGAACTGCATCAGTCCCCGGGGAGACGTAGTAGAAGTATGCGTCGGTGTCCTCGTATGCTGATATTCCGGTGTATGCCCATCCTTCTGTGTATAGGTTCCACGCGCCTTCAGCTGGGTCGCCGCTATATACTATACTGAACGCTACGGCTGCTCTCTGGTACATCCTCTCCACTGTAAACCCTACTTTTTCGAGCTGTGTAGAGATATAGTCTCCTATAGACTTCCTAAGATCCTCTACCCTAATGGAGAATTTGATTACAACAGGCTTCCCTTGATACATCCACTTACCTTCTTCGAATGTAGCACCAGCCTTACCCATCGCTTCAAATATCATCATCTTGGCTTTCTCGAAGTCATAGGCATACTTTGTTTCAAGGTTCTTCATGAAGACTATGTTTCGCACATAATCCGGCGAGAAGGACCTGTGTAGTGTCCATCTAGGGACCGCGAGCCCCTTCAAGATTTCATTTGCTATAAAGGACCTATCTATTAGATAGTGTAGAGCCTCTCTTATCTCTGGTATGCTGAAGGGGTTGAACCCCTCTCTGAACGGCACGGGGTTTACGAGAATATCGTATGCACCCGAAGGCGCTTCGAGTATGCTTAACCCTGCTTCTTGCGCTCTCTTAACTGCCTCGAGGGTTCTTAACCCCCACCAGCGCATATGCGCTTCTCCAGTTTGAATTTTAGCTATAGCCTCCTCGTCAGACGGTAACTGAAAGTAGATAATCTTGTCAACGTAGGGTCCTTTGGGCGCAGTTTGGGCTTCAGCGGGTAGAACTAAGGAGGGTAGTAGTAAAATTGATGCTATGAAACCTATAATCAGCAGTTTGGAAGAAATCTTCGCCATACCATTAATGTCGCACAGTTTTATATTTAAACTTTAAAAAGCTCAGTATTTGATACTCTAGTACAAATGTTATCAAAGAGCTACCTTGCGAAAAGGGCTTCTTTGCTAGCTGTAACACTTATTGTAGCTACATACCTCACGGTTATTATTGCTAACGGCGGTGGTCTAGTAGATCAGATATTAACAAGCCAGATCAGGTTTGATGTTACATCCACTTTAAGTAGAGACCCTGCTTTTAACAGGTTGCCTGAAGAGGAAAGAGAGAGGCTTTTAGAGCAGAGAATAGAATTAGCTATACGCGCTAAAGGGCTCGACCAACCATTTATTGTGAGAAGCTTCATATATCTAGTTGATGCATTGACCCTCAGGCTTGGACAAGCCCTTGTGATCAAAAGTAACACAGGCTCAAGAGCCGTCGTAGATATAATAATGGAGAGGCTTCCAGCCACTGTAGCACTCTTCACAACGGCCACAGTAATCTATAGTGTTTTAGGGATTCTCATAGGTTTAGTTATGGCTAGAAAGCCAGGCGGATTATTTGATAGGTTTATGACTATGCTTGCTGTAATAACGGGTGTAATCCCCCCTTGGTTCTTTGCCATAATCTTTCTCCTCCTCTTCGCCTTCTACATCAAGCTTTTTCCTTTTGGAGGATTTGTTAGCGTGCCATCACCTACAGACCCATTTCTTTACGCTCTCGATGTCCTATACCACATGGTACTCCCTCTACTAACTTGGGTTTTTGCCTCATTCCCCTTCTGGGCTTACATAACCAGAAACATAGTTATCCAAACCATAGGAGAAGATTTTGTAACTATGGCTAAGGCTAAAGGTCTTTCCGAAGCTACGGTTCTTAGAAGGTATGTTCTAAGACCCTCCTTACCCCCTATAATAACCAATGTAGCTCTAGCTCTGATCGCCTCTTGGCAAGGCGCCATAATCACCGAAGTGGTTTTTGGCTGGCCTGGTATAGGTAACCTCCTCAACTTAGCGATACTATCTACCGATGCGCCAGTGGTTATTGGTGTAGCTGTGATGTACGCTTACCTACTTGTTGCCACTGTACTGATACTGGACATAATCTACAGCCTTGTGGACCCAAGATTAAAGATCGGATGATTAGTATGAGCAGCGCGCCTATCAGCATCAAATCTGTTTTTCACGAAATCATGCATTCAAAGAGCGGTTTTGCAGGCGTAGCGATCCTCATATTCATAATATTAACCTCACTTATTGCTGTGGTTTCACCGGAGAACATCGTTGAGAAATGGAATGATCCACAAGCTTGGCTTGATAAACCAAGGCTCGCAGCACCTGAGTGGACTACTCTATTTACAGGAGGAAACCCTGCTAAGACGATCATAGTTAACTCCCAAGATTTTAAGAAGGATGTTCAGCAGATTCAGCCCAATGTTACAAAGATAGAGCTTAGGGCAAGAGTAGTTTATGACTATGATACCCCTCCGTCCGAACTGAACATTATGTTGAAAATTGCTGGTGAAGCGAGAGTTCTACTTACAATAAAATGGGTTAGACCAGACGGTAGTACTGTCGAGCTTCTAAGAGAAGTCACCGAACCGAAATCCAAGACTATATTTACTTACATAGATAGGGAAGTCGCCGCAAATGTACAAGCATATCTTCAGAAGCTCGGCGTTGCAGATAGCCTACCTATTGGCGTTACTCTATTCTCCAGTGAAAAATCTTTGATCGAAGGTGCGCCTAAACTCATCAAATCCCACGATGTTAAGCCCTCAAGACCCTATGAACTAATAGTTGAAGCGACATCAGAAAGTAAAGGGTTCGACGTGGATGCTCAGCTAAATCTTCTAGGCGTGGTCTACGGTCTATGCGGCACCGATAATCTGAGGCGAGATATATTCCTCGGCATCGTTTGGGGCGCACCGATAGCCTTAGCATTTGGCTTAGTAGCAGCATTTGTAGTAACTCTTATCCAAGCGATTTTCGGAGCTATAAGTGGTTACTATGGGTCTAAAGTAGATGAGATCATACAGAGAATTACGGATGTGTATCTTGTGCTGCCTTTTCTATCCCTTCTAATAACCATCCAATTCATATACAAGACAACTATCTGGACCTTGCTTATAGCAGTAATAGCCCTATCACTGTTTGGTGGTGTCACGAAGTCTGTTAGAAGTATGGCTCTTCAAATCCGCGAAGAACCCTACATTGAAGCTGCAAAATCTTATGGCGCAAGCAGGCGCAGGATTTTAATCTTCTACATATTACCCAGATTACTACCCTACACATTCGCTAACATAACCGTCTCAGTACCAGCCTATGTGTTTCTAGAAGCTAGCTTAAGTATCCTTGGATTAGGTGACCCAGCCCTACCTACGTGGGGGAAGCTTATCAGTGAAGCCTTCTCAGGCGGAGCGGCATACTACGGGTACTGGTGGTGGATAATCATACCTTCGATGTTCATAGTGCTTGTCAGCACAGCATTCGCCTTGATCTGGTACTCTCTTGATAAAGTATTAAACCCGAGGTTGAGAGAAGAATGAGTACGATACTAGCCCTAAAAGACTTAAAACTTTACTACCGAACTCGCAGAGGTGTTGTTAAAGCTGTTGATAGCGTAAGTTTCGATCTTAAGGTAGGTTGCTGCTTATCTTTGGTAGGAGAATCGGGTTGTGGAAAGAGCTCTATGGCTTATGCGATAATGAGGATACTACCCCGTAATATACACACGTATAGCGGTGAAGTGGTATTTGAAGGCAAGAACTTAATGGTTCTCCCAGAAGGCGAGTTAAGCAAAGAAGTCTGGCTGAAGAAGATGGCTATGGTCTTCCAAGGCGCAATGAACTCACTTAACCCTGTCCTTAGTGTAGGAGAACAGGTTTCGGAAGTCTTCACACTACACGCTGGAATGAGCAAAACAGAAGCACAAGAGAAAGCTGCTGAACTATTAGAGCTCGTTAGATTACCAAGTTCACTGATAAATAAGTATCCCCACGAGTTAAGTGGCGGCATGAAGCAAAGGGTCGTCATAGCCATAGCTCTGAGTATGAGACCTAAACTACTGATCTTGGATGAACCCACTTCAGCACTAGATGTTATAACCCAAGCAAACATAATTAACCTTCTGAAGAAGCTCCAAGAAGATTTCCATCTTACATACATCTTTATAACCCACGATCTAGGTCTAGCCAGCGAGCTTAGTGACTACATATCTGTCATGTACGCTGGTAGAATCGCTGAGTTGGGTGACGCAAGATCTGTTCTAACAGACCCCAAACACCCATATACGCAAAAACTACTTGCAGCAACGCCTAAGCTCTTTGAGGAAGCAAAGCTAGAATTCATTCCAGGTTCGCCGCCTGATCTAGCTTCTCCCCCAACAGGCTGTAGATTTCACCCACGTTGCCCATATGCTATGGACAGTTGTAAAGTCAAGGAACCCGACCTCATCAAGCTATCTGAAGACCGATATGTATCTTGTCTACTATTGGAGAGGGTTTGATGTCAACGGATCAACTTATGAGAATAAGAGACGTAAAGACTTGGTTTCAGATTAGCAGAGGCTTATTTGGTAAACAGGTTTACGTGAAGGCGGTTGACGGTGTAAGTTTAGATATAGGTAGAGGTGAGGCTGTAGCGATCGTTGGTGAATCCGGTTCAGGTAAAACTACACTAGGCAAGACTATACTTCGCTTATACAAACCCGTAGCTGGCGAAATCTACTATAACGGTAGGAGAATAGATAATCTAGAAGAGGAAGAGTTAAAATGGTATAGGCGGGAGGCGCAGATAATATATCAAGACCCTTTTGGCAGCCTAAATCCTTTCTTTACAGTTGAGCGTATACTATCGGAACCCCTTACTATTCACAAAGTAGCAAAAGATTATAGAGAAATAAAGCAGATGATCAACCAAGCGTTAATTGACGTTAAACTCGAACCGCCCGAGATGTTCGCCTCAAAGCACCCTCACATGCTTTCAGGCGGGCAAAGGCAGAGAGTAGCAATAGCTAGGGCTCTAATACTTAAACCCAAGCTCATAGTAGCAGACGAACCTGTAAGCATGCTAGACGCCTCTGTTAGGGTCGAAATCATGAGTCTGCTAGAAAGTCTCCAGAAAAAGTATGAAACTAGTATACTTTATATAACTCATGATCTTGCCACGATCAAATATTTCTCTCAAACTTTATACATAATGTATGCTGGTAAGATTATTGAGTCAGGCCCAACACGGGATGTTTTAAGGGAGCCTTTACACCCCTATACTCAAGCGCTGATTTCAGCTATACCAGACCCAAATCCCGAAAATAAGTGGAGGTATAGAAATGTGCCCGGTGGCGAACCGCCGAGTCCAATAGCACCTCCATCAGGTTGTAGGTTTCATCCACGTTGTCCTCGATTTATAGCCGGTAAATGTGACACTGTAGAACCTCAGCAAATCAAAGTTAAGAGTATCTATGTAGCTTGCCACCTCTATTCTTAGCGTAGCGTAAAGAACTTATGTGAGCTTTGTAGAAGGTATATATGTGGTGAAGTTTGGCTCCACTAACGGTTAGAGTTAGGGATGCGATGGATACGAAGCTAGTTAAGATCGAGAAAGATAGACCCGCTATAGAAGCGCTTAAGCTGATGATCGACAATGGGGTCTGGTCTGTGCTTGTTA
This sequence comes from uncultured Nitrosopumilales archaeon, assembly GCA_964421575.1. Taxonomy (GTDB): domain Archaea; phylum Thermoproteota; class Nitrososphaeria; order Nitrososphaerales; family JAAOZN01; genus JAAOZN01. The sequence continues at coordinate 16,905 of CAYQXI010000107.1, read as the reverse complement.
CTGACAAAGGTGTTATAGTGGGTGTGATGACTGAAAGAGACTTCATAAGGCGGTGTATACTCAAAGGTCTCGACCCTAATAAGACGCCTGTGGAGAAGTTGATGAGCTGCCCCCTTATCACGATCGAAGCAGATAGACCACTCGGTGAAGCCCTCCAACTCATGGCGACAAAAGGTGTTAGAAGGCTCTACGTAACCGAGGACGGGAAGATAATAGGGAGAATAACACAAACCGAGTTGGTTGAGAAGACCCTAGACGTATTTGTGACCCTCTCATCGATTAAGTATCAACTATAGCCTAATAGAGTCTACCATTAACCAGACGCTTCCAAGTCTTCCAAGTCTTCCTAGCGAAAGGTGGTACCTCACCGTATTTCCCCAGCCAGTCTCTAAGAAACTCTATTGTAGCTGGATCAGAGGGGTAGCCGCTGCCGAACTCCCCATATTTTTCACGCAGCTTAGCTATTTCGGCGTCTCGCTCAACCTTTGCTATAATTGAAGCCGCTGAAACAATAGGATATGTTTTATCAGCTTCGTGCTCTGATATAACTTCAACCTTCCGCCTAAGTAGCGCAACCACGTTCCTCTTAAATCGTTCAGGTTCGGTGTCTGGTGCGTCCACATACACCAGATCAGCTTCGAGCTCCTCGATAACCTTAGCTGCGGCTTCAGCTTCAAGCAGATTGAGCCTAATGAACTTCTTCCTCCTTGCAACATACTTATCGACCTCCTCAGGTGGAACCTTTACTGAAACGACCTTGTATGCTAAGTCTTTGATGAGAGGGTAGAGTCTCGCTCTTGCTGCTGGTGAAAGTGTCTTAGAGTCTCTAACACCTATCTCGGTAAGCTTGCCTATCTTGCTCTCCTCAACCGCAACACCAGCCAAGACTAGCGGCCCTATGATGCATCCTCTGCCAGCGTCATCGACTCCGCCAACTAATCTTCCACTCAATGCCCTGCACCAAGTAGGTTAAGGACGGCTTCTAAGATCTTTGATGCGGCTTCGTCTGCGCGATAGATGTCTATCTCTACAACCTCAACCTCAGCAGATGCTCTTAGCTCATCAGCCAGCGGATCACGTATATGTTTATGTATAACGCCTATCATCGGCTTACCCGAATTCACAACTTCCTTAACTGCTTTGCGGAACTCTGGGCTTGCCATCTCCATAGGTCCTATCTCATCACAAACGATTAGGTCGCAGTGCTGCATAGCTTCAATAAGTGCTTTTGCTGCCAGATCTGATAGCGCCTTTAGATTAACCCTATACTTTCCTACTCTCGGTCCCATCTTCTGCTCTACCGAAGCCAAAACGTCTCTGCTACCAGATAGGAGGTCAACTATTTCGAAGCCAACTCTAATTCCCCTAATCCTCTTCTCCACAGCGACCACTCCACCAATAGAGTAGCCTCTCGCCCTCACGGCGTTGACAACCTTCATCAACGCTGTTGTCTTTCCAGAACCTGGTTCTCCTGTTAGCAGCCAGATTCTTTTACCCAAACCTCCTGCGCCTCTAAACTACGGTAGCCCCCTCCTATTATAGGCGACGTAGCATTAAATTAGATTTAACACCGTACCAAAATAGTTAATTCTGATTGCTTAGAGAAGTTTGGTGATGGCTGCATCCCACCTGCACCCTGATCTAAAGGTCTTAGAAGAGGAGATCTCTTCTCTAGCACAGGAGAAAAGGAGACTTATAGAGGAGATCAAAGGTATGCGGGAGGAAAGGCGTAATGTGCTGATGAGCCTAAAAGAGATAAGCGATCAGCTCAAGGCGCAAAGAAACCTCAGAGATAGCGAGTTAAGTGGATTGAGACTGTTGATTGATGAGAGCAAACAGCTTAGAGCCAAAATGCAAGATACTCTACACACGCTTACCACAAGCAAGAAGGAGCTCGCGGTGGTGAGGAGAATCTATAGGGAGGAGTCTCCTGAAGATGTAGAGCGGGTTATAGCTGAGTTAGAGTGGAGGCTGCAGACCGAAAGATTAACCAGAGAACAGGAGAAGGCTCTACTAATAAGGATAAAAGAGATGCATTTGAAAAAGGCTGAGATCGAGCAGAGAGAGGCTTCGTTAGAGAAGCTCAAACAACTCTCAGTAGAATCAACAAATCTTTCTGAAAGATTAAAGGAGGTCAGAGTCAAGATCGATGAAGCGAAGAGGAAAATAGAGGCGACTAAGGAGGCGATCTCTAAGCTACTTGAAAGACGGGAAAATCTGCAAAGCGAGCTGAAGCGGCTGAACGACACGATACAAGAAAAGGAGCAGCAATTAGAAAACCTACAGACCAAACTGTTAGAGAGCTTGGCTAAGCGAAGAGAGATCCTAGAGGCAAAACGCCGAGAAGAAGCGAAAAAGGCGAAAGAGAAGCTAAGTCAAGAGATAAGCAGATTAAGAGAAGATATTCGCAATAGGCTTTTGGAAGGGAAGAAAGTCGAGTTAGGCGAACTGAAACTACTTCTAAATCCTGAGGATGAAATCGCTTAAGTAGTAGAGCGTAGTAAGGTTTTAGGAAAAGGTTGGGGGAAGCCGGAGCCAAACCAGCATTACTCGTTCTATGTGTTGACAGAGATGATGATGTAGGTGTAAAAACCGGTTTAGCAACGCCTATTATAGGTAGAGACAAATGTCTAGTAGCAGCGACAAGGCTGGCTCTGGCAGACCCCGAAGAAGCAGACGCAAACACGATCTTCGCAGCAATCAAGGAGCACGATGAGCTGTTACAGCAGGGGTACTCGGTTGAAGTCGCTGTAGTGGCTGGCACGCAGAAGATGGGGATCGAAGCAGATCGAAAGATAATGGAGGAGACAAAGAGCATCCTCGCATCACATAAAGTCGATGGTATAGTCTTTGTCTCAGACGGTGCTGAAGACGAATATGTGATCCCAGTTGTGCAAAACCTTAAGCCGATTTTATCTGTGCGTAGAGTCGTAATTAAGCACAGCGAAAGTGTCGAGGCGTCATATGCGATTTTATCGAGGTACATTAAAATGTTGGTGTATGACCCAAGGTACTCAAGGTTCTTCTTAGGGGTCCCCGGTCTTCTACTTTTAACATTCGGTATACTAACGGCGCTGGGTAAGACGACTGAGGCTATCGCTGCTGCCTTACTTATACTGGGTCTGGCTTTTATCGCGCGGGGTTTCGATTTAGATAAGCTCGTTTCAGCAGTGACACAGATGAGACCCTCTGCTTACTTAAGATTCTTCTCTGCTTTAGCGTCTGTACTTATACTCATTTCAGCAGTATATGTGGGTTACACATCAGTAAGTGGCACACCTGAGTACGCTAAGATTTTGGTTCAGCCGGAGCTCTTCTTTGAGTATGGCGCCTACCTCATAGGCTTGTTTCTACAAGAGACCATTAACTTAATCTGGATAGGTGTTGGTATTTATCTTGCTGGCTCAGCCCTCTACCACTGGATTAGGCATAGCTATAAGGTTCTTAGAACCGCCACAAACCTACTTATCTTACTCCTACTATACTTCCCCATGACCCAGATCTCCCTAATCCTGTTAGGTAAAGGCAGCCCAGCCTACCTTACCTCGCTCCTCTTAATCGGCTTAGCAATACTATTTCTTGTCGTCTCTTTGGTCTACCAGTATGTTATTGCTAAAAGGCTTCGTAGGTGAATCGACTTGCTTCAGACATTATTGAAAGTTTTTGGCGTCTACAAGATATATGAAAGGTATCTTGAGCACCAGATATCAAAGAAGGAGAAGCCAAAGCATATAGGAGTAATCTTAGATGGAAACAGAAGATGGGCAAGGGAAAAATCGCTGCCACCCACATTAGGCCACTATTTTGGTGCCGAGAACGCCAAGAACCTTATTGAATGGTGTTATAAGCTCGGGATAGAGAGTGTTACTATCTTCGCCTTCTCAACTGAAAACTTCAACAGACCGAAGGAAGAAGTAGATGAACTCTTTGCGATAATTGAGGAGAAGCTGAAGGAGCTTCTTAAAGACGAGCGTATACACAAGTATAAGGTTAGGGTGAAGGGGATCGGTAAGATAGATCTTTTACCTGAAAGCATTCGATCACTACTCTCTGACATCGAACAAGAGACCGCTAACTACAATCAACACTTCCTAAACATAGCTCTGGCATATGGTGGTAGGAGTGAGATAGTAGATGCTGTTAGGAGGATATGTGAGGAAGTGAAGGAAGGTAGGCTAGACCCCTCGAGCATAAATGCTGAGATTATAGAGCAGCACCTATACACGGCTCATCTACCCCACCCAGACCCTGACTTGATAATAAGAACCTCTGGTGAAGAGAGGCTTAGTGGCTTCCTTCTTTGGCAGTCAGCATATAGCGAGCTAGTTTTCTTAGATACATTTTGGCCGGAGTTCAGAAAGATTGATTTAATGAGGGCTATAAGAATCTATCAGCAGCGTGACAGGAGGTTCGGTAGATAGTTAATTAATGGGCTACAGGTAGGGGGTTAAGGGCATATGTCCAAAGCGGTTTTGATCGTAGGTGGAGCTTTTGGTGATGAGGGAAAAGGGAAGGTGATATCCTACCTAGCAGTTAAGGATAAGGTTGATGTAGCTGTTAGAGGGGGTGTAGGCCCTAACGCTGGACACACTGTAGTGGCTGGCAACAAGACCTACAAGGTCAGATTAGTGCCAAGTGCCTTCGTAAATCCGCGGACGCGACTGCTTATTGGCGCCGGGGTTGTGGTTAACCCCCAGATCCTAGTTGAAGAAGTTGAGTTGACGGGTGTAAGAGGGCGGTTAGGCGTTGACTTCCAAGCTGGAGTTATTGAGGAGGAGCATATCCAACGGGATAGGGTCGGTCATCTAAAGGAGAAGATCGGGACAACAGGTAGTGGCACAGGTCCTGCGAATGCAGATAGGGTCCTTAGAAAAGGTAGGGTTGCAAGAGACATACCCTCTCTACAAGAATTCTTAACCGATGTGGCTGGCGAAGTCAATAATGCTTTGGATGAAGGTAAACAGGTATTAGTTGAGGGCACACAAGGCACCTTCCTGTCACTCTACCACGGAACCTACCCTTATGTGACTTCCAAAGACACCACCGCTTCCGCAGCTTGTGCTGATGTAGGGTTAGGTCCTCTTAGAGTCGGCGAAGTCATCGTGGTCTTCAAGGCATACTTTACAAGGGTTGGTGAAGGACCTTTAGAGGGCGAGCTCTCACCAGAGGAGGTTGTCAAAAGGGGGTGGTGTGAGTTCGGTACGGTCACGGGTAGGATGAGGAGGGCTGCACCGTTCAACTTCAAGTTAGCGAAGCGTGCTTGCATCCTTAACAGCGGTACGCAGATCGCGCTAACAAAGCTTGATGTTCTCTTCCCGTGTGATGCTGGTGTTAAGAGGTTCGAGGACCTCTCAAACGAGGCTAAGAGCTTTGTGAGGAAGATCGAGGAGGAGACTGGCGTGAAGGTAACACTTATAGGAACAGGTCCTAACGTCGAGGATATGATTGATAGGAGAGGTGAGGTGTAGTTGAAGAAGGCTGAAGATGGATTGATAATGATTAAGATGAATGAACTCAAAGATCTCACACAGAACCTAGCTAGTTTTCTAAAAGAGCGTGTCGGTGTAGAAGCTTCGGCACAAGATGATAAAGTAATGGTGAGCAAGGGCAGTAGAAGTGAGATGACTGCTAGAAGGTTAAAGGTTTATCTAAAGAGGTTTCTCTACCTCCAAGGGTTGAGACGGAAGTATAGGATACTAGTTAAGGGTAGCGAAATGAACTTCGTAAAACTGAAGGAAGAGGTTAGAGTTTCTTAGATTCAAGCAGCGAAAGAAGATCTCTTGCCTCTCTCACTTTCTCTAAAACTTCATAAACATTGGTGGCTGGGAGGCTGTTTAAGGCGTCGGCTATTAACTCAAGCACCTTACCAAAAACCTTCTGCGGCTCCCCCTCCATCGTATATCTTGCCCTCCTATCTTCATAATCAACACCATATGAGATTTTAATCAACAGTATTACGAGCTCGAGCCTACACCTTGCCTTCCATAACTCAAACCTCTTTCCAGCTAACGTGTTTGATGAATCCATCTGTTTTAGTTGGGTGTATGTCGACTGAAGCTCTGATTTGATGCGCTCCAGCCTATTCTCTTGGTAGCTCCTCAAACCTCCAGGCACCTGTTTAGAGCATCTTGAGTAAGCGTTGGGCATCTTCACGCATATTTGTGTTATTAAACAAGACGTAAACGGTTTCTGCGCTCTGCTCCTTAACTATCCCACGTAGCTTACGCAGATCATCATCACTATATTTATAGGCGTAGGGTTTGGGGCCGAGTCCATGCAGCCGGAAGTACTGTATCTCCGTCTCTATAAGAGGCTTGGTTACTAGCGGGTCGACTATGTGCACAGCCCCGATCTTCTTTAGATCCTCTGCTGTAAGGTGGCTATCCTTGAACCAGCTAGGATGCCTAAATTCGATGCCTATGTTGATATTACTTCCTTTGAAGAAGTTTAGGAGCCTCTTCACATTCTCTTCTGTTCTGCTGAACGATGGTGGTAGGTTGATTACGCAGAAGGTCGCTTTAAGAAGTTGGAAGATTTGCAGCGTCTTACGCCAGCATTCGAAGTTCTCTTCGGTTAGTTGCAGATGCCCATAGGCTTCCTGCCTCTCCTTCGGCTTCTGGCTTCCTGCTCTTCTCCAAGTCGGACTGGATATGGGGTGGGTGATCCCTTGGAAAGCTTTCATGGTGAACTCAAACTCCTCAGCGACGCTGCTCCTCCACCTTAAAGCAGTTTTAGGTAAAGGTAGCTTATAGAAGGTTGATTGAAGCTCTACTACCTCAAACCTCTTTGAGTACTCTGTTAGGGATAGCCCGGCTAAGCCGCAGCACCCGACTTTAATCCTCTTTACCATCCCAGAGGGTAAGGGGTGAGGAGGTTATGTAAAAACCTATTTAACGTGGAGATAGGAGTTAAGGTGATGGGCGTGCGGAAGAAAGTAGGTGCAGCCATATTCACGGAGCTCCTCGACTTAAAGGAGTTAGGTAGGTTAGCCTGTGCGCTCGAACGTGTACCTATGCTCGTCTTCTCCTTCCCCTCTAAAGAAGGGTTAAGGTTAGCTGTTCACGTGGATACATACTTCAACAGACCAGTATTTTACTACTCCACTACGGATAAATCTGGTCACTTTCTTGAGTACCGTAACTCCGCCGGCTTAGAAGAAGTGCGTATATCTAACACCCCATCATTCATCCTCTACACACCCATCGTTTCTGTGCAGAAGTTATCGAAGGATTTTGAGCAGAATGAGGGGAGAAAGCTGGAGAAGATCCCTTCAATAGAGGTGGCGGATCTGGTCAGCTTAGCAAAAGTTGGAGCATATAGGATGCTCTTCGAAGAGTCCCCTCTACCTATCTTCACATATAGAGCAGATGGGGGTTGGGTTGCTGGTGTCTTCACCCGTCTAGATGAGTTTGACGAAACATCCATCTTCTTCTACTGCTGGTTGGATAAAGAGCCCAGCGGGCGCTTCATAAAGTATTCAACAAACTCCTCTGAGTTATCCTATACAGATAGGTTAGAGGAGCACGGCTACGTTTACCTTAAAGTTATTAGGCTAAAAGTTCCGCATCCTCTGGTGTCGCTTTGACCAACTCGTTTAGAGAACGCTTAGAAGAGGCTTCTAAATCCCATAAGAGTCGGCTCGTGCTCGCGTTGGATCTCAACATAGAAGAGGATCTGTTAGAATCTGCGTTGCATCTTATCGAGCAGCTTGGTTGTGAGTTAGCCGCTGTGAAGATTAACTACCATCTCCTCCTACCTCTAGCCCTACGGGATCTTAGGCGAGTAGTTGAGGCTGCTCATCAAAAGGGGCTGCAAACGATAGCAGACCTTAAGCTCAACGACATCTCCTCAACCAACCTAACGGTTGTAAAACTACTTCACGAGGCTGGGTTTGATGCGTTTATAGCGAACCCAATAGTGGGTTACCGTGACGCTCTCCAACCTACGATAGAGGAGGCGCATAAAAGAGGTATGGGTGTGATCTTCCTAACCTATATGAGCCATAAAGGCGCTTCAGAAGGCTACGGGCTAAAGATCAAGTTAAGATCAAGCTCCGTTAAGCCGCTCTACAGGCTCTTTGCTGAAAGGGCTTTAAAGTGGGGTGCTGACGGGCTTATCGTAGGCGCCACGAGACCGAGCATAATAGAAGAAGTAGCCGCTTTAACAAACCACATGTTACCCATCTTTTCGCCTGGTGTAGGTGTGCAAGGTGGCTCAGCGTTAGACGCACTTAAAGCTGGTACCAGTTATCTGATCGTGGGCAGATCTATAATCGACTCAGCAGACCGAACTGCTGAGGCCAGAAGATTAAGGGAGTGGAGTTGGTTAGCGCGCTGACTTCACTGCTTTGTTTGTGTTAGGAATCGATGGGCCTCTTTTAAGACGTTTCTCGCGTTTTGATAGGTTACTTTCGCTAAAGCTTCATCTATGGGAAGCCAAACATACCCTTGGTGCTCAAAAGACAGCTTGACATCTTTTGTTTTACTTTCAGCTAGATAGAAGGTTACGGTCTTCTTTACCAGCTGATCTCCTTTTTTGTAGTAGTATTGTATCGTCTTCTTGAAGCCGTTAATGAACTTTAGATCAGTCAAACCTGTTTCTTCGCCGATCTCTCGGATGGCAGCGTCGAGCTCGCTCTCGCCTTTCTCAACATTCCCCTTAGGGAAGTCCCAGTGCCCAGCTGGGTAGTGTAGAATGAGGTACTCTACCTTCCCGTCAGATCTGTGTACAACTATTGCGCCAGCAGACCTTTCCTCCAGCAAACCCCAAATATACCCTTAAATTAGCCCATTAATTAGCCTTTTAACCCATTAGCTTCAGAATCTTATCTAACAGGGCTTGGCAGCCAGCTGCAACATAGCCCAGCGTCACATTACTTCTTAGGTCTATGTCTTCTGGCGTGTTAAGAATTTTGAATACACCTTTAGCCTCCTTGACTAAGAATAGCGAGGGTAGACAGTCGTAGGTTCTCAGCCTAGGATAAGGTTCTATGAAGCCATCCACCTTACCTACAGCAACATACGCCGTTTCTAGGGCTGCTGTCCCAAGGATCCGCGGGTGCCTTATGTTGTTAAGAAGATTGGCTAGTAAGTGTGGGTCGTTCTTATACTGCCCCTTAACCCTAAGGCTCAAAGAAATTACAGCTGCGCTCAAATCATCTATCGTTGATGGATGCGCCTCTTTACCATCAACCCTACACCCCCTACCCTTCGATGCTACTATGATCTCACCATTCACCAGATCCACGGTACCAGCAGACACAATATCAGAGAACCTTCTACCCAGCGCTATAGCAACACTCGCTGAGAAAAACGGTATACCACGCCCAGCATTGGTGCTACCATCGACTGGATCAACGAGCGCCGTTAGTTCTGAGGCTGGGTCTCCAACAAAACCAGCTTCCTCCGAGATTATTAGGCATCTCTCTAGCCGCTCTTTCAGAAGTGTTAGTATTTCGTCTTCAAGAGCCTTATCGAGCAGCAGCGTTCTATCTCCTGAAGCACCCCTCCCAATAATTTTGGTTGCTTCCCCACTTACCCTAATTTCAGCAAACCTTCTTTTAGCACGCTCAAGCGCTTCAACGATAACATCTTCATACGTCAACAGCCTTCTTCCTCTGCTCACCAGCTTGTTCTTTTACAACTCTTTGGCGTGAGAGATAAGCTGTGATTATGATTACTACTACACCGATAGCGACGGGTAGAGCGTATCTAATCTGCAGATTCTCAGCGACCGCTAGCTCCCTCTCAAAAGCCTCGCCCTCAAGATCCTCGCCTTCAAAGCTAAAGTTGACTTTCGAGGTGATCTTTAGGGATAGCACCGAAGAAGGTGTGATCTGAACCGTCTTGTTTACGCTCTGCCCAGCTTTGAGTTCATCGACCCTTATCACGATGGCTGTATCTGGTGTTTCTGCACCACTTAACAAAACTTCTGCCACCACATTGTAGACCGTAAACGAAGAAGGATTGGAAAGCGTAAAGGTGAGAGTAGCCTCTTGCTTCTCAACAAGTGAGCTAGGCTGGGTCAAAGATAGTTTGATAGGCTTCTCTACAAGCACAGTTACCGGCTGCATATTTAGGGTTTGGTTTTGCGCTGAAAAGACGAATCTACCCGCAATAGGGGTGTATTGATGGGTGCCAGCGGTTAGGTAACGAATGTTGAAATCGAGTGTAACCGTCTGACCGACCTCGATAACATAAACACTCCTCTCTAAACGCTGCGCAGCAACATAAGAGTAATTTAAAGACCACACTTTAAAATCGTAGATAGGGAACGGACCTAGGTTAATTATAGAGACCTTCACATCTGATGTCGAGCCTTTGAATGTCGCGGGTTTCGAGAGAGCTAGGTTAACTTTAAGCCCCCCAGCATAGGCGTATGAGTTTGACGCAACCCTAAAAGTGAACCCACTCCACTCTACCTCAGCCAAGAATGGTGGTTGAATGAAGCTTAGAGAGCAGTTTGATCTTAACACATAGTCAAAGAGTTGTTCAACGTTTCCCTCGCATACTGATGATGCCTCCATAAACCTCCCGCTGACTGTGAAGTTGCCTCCAACTAATTCAAAACCCTCTGGTATCTGCGCTGAAAGCTTAATCAAAGTTCTGTTTGCAGATTCAATCGAGGCTTTAATAACTCCGTTCACAATCAACCCATCTCCGTCTGGAGAGGCATCCACCGTTTGGCTTATGCTGACCCTCGGTGCACCAAGAGTGGAGCGGCTGAACCGAATCGGAAGAATATTTGCTGAAACCATCTTCTCACCCTCTTCATCAACCCACCCAACAGAGACCCTCACATCCTGAAGTGGTTGAGTTAAGCATTCAGGCTTGACAGGGACCTCAACTACCCAGCTTCCACCCTTCTCTAGAACAGATTTGGATGCGACCTTACTACCAGCTAACGTTACTGTCACGTCAAATGCGCTTCTTGTCCCTACATTTGAGATTTTGAGCGTCAATCCGTTCGTAGATTCGATTGGGCTGGGTTCTTTCGGTTCAGCTGTTACGAGGAGCGTTGGTCTATGCTTATTTAAGACCAGCCTTACGTCATTAGGATACACTCTACCACTAAAGCTCCTATCGCCGAGCCTATATGTGTAGGTTATGGGTGTAGTCTCACCAGATACATAAAGATCTGATGGTGTCTTCTCAGTTAATCTGAGCACATATTTGATCTCAACCTTCTCCCCGGGTTTTAAAGTAACATCTTTTAGCGAGGCATTCCCGCTGACAAACTCGAACTTACCCATCCACCAATCTTCGTTTACAGCCAAGTCTTCTGCTGCTAAGCTGTTCGCCGGCGCCACATTCTCTAACCTAAGTGTAACTTCGACTGTATCCCTTCCCTCAGCGGCCTCGACAACCCCCACATCAACAACCCTCTCCACTTTGATCAGAGGGGGGTAATAGATGAGTTCGATCTTAGATAAAGGCGGCTTTTCCTCGACACCCACTTTAAACAAAACCTTAGAGGAGAGGTTTTCAATAAAGTTTACCGCCTCAACATTATTAGGTAGAGAAGCTGAGGATGTCAGCGCATCGGCAAAAAACACCTCAACCCTACTCTCACCAACATCTTTTGATGCGGTAGTGTTAGAGAAACCCGAGAGAATTGCATCCAAATCGAATATAGGTGCTAAGCTTCTTGCCTCAGCATATTGCAGCGTTAGCTGCTTGGAGAAGCCCATCTGAGATCTTGCTGCCTCGAATACAATGAACTGTAGACTCTTCTCTGAAAACACCGATCTTACGAGATTGGTGAAACCGCCATCAAAGTTAGGTAAGGTTCCTAGGAGAATCTGGCATATGTATCTGAAGTTGCAGTGTGAATAGTAGATATACTTGCTGTCTTCAACGCCTATCTGTGTGAAAGCTGCTTTCATTACTCTACCTAACGCTTCAGCTGCTTGGTCTGCTCGCACTTCTTCATCAGCGTCGATTATGAGTGTCAGCCCCTCTTTTGGAGGTGGGCTTAAAGGCAGCGCCCTATAACCCTCATCCCCCAGTATGTAGAACTCAGGAAGCCATTCAGCGACAAAGGATGCTATAAGCCTGCAGCTGTTAACGCCTTGCAGCGACTCTTCTTCCAACCCTGCCAAAGTAATATTCTCTCCACTCAAGATTGTGCTAACGACGACCGCATCTTTGGTTACGAAGAACCTAATTTCTTCTCTAAACTGGGCTTCGTAAGAATAGGTGGGGTAAGGTTGTATTATAAAGGTTAGTGTTAAGAGTATTATTAGAGGTATTAGGGCCTTCCTCAACTTTCTTCTGCATACCGTGGTTAGATGTGGTGTTATAAAGTTGTCTTACCGTCTTTTAGGTGTATCTTCAGGGTCGTCTACACCTTTTTCGTTTAAGACGAAGACGGTCTCGCGTTCAGGATGGTAGGGGCTATCTATGATCCTAGCGATGCGATTCTTACCCGACTTCTTAAGATAGATTCTGTAGGTGCTGGTGTGTGCTACAACATGCCCTCCGGTCGGCTTACTAGGGTCGCCGAAGAAGACGTCGGGTGAGGCTTGAACTTGATTTGTAACCACGACCGCAAGGTTTCTTGCCTCAGCGGTTCTTAGAAGGAGGTGCATGAACCTGTTGAGCCTCTGCTGCCTCTCAGCTAAAGTGCTTCTGCCGAGGAATTCTGCTCTATAGTGCGCAACCGCTGAGTCTACGACTACAAGCTTTATGGGCATTTTATCAACGACAGAGCCGAGTTCTGAAACTATCAGCTCTTGGTGTGAGCTGTTGTATGCTTTTGCAACTATTATCCGCTCAAGTGTCTTTAGGGGGTCTAATCCGCGTGCTTCTGCTATCTGGAATATCCTTTCTGGTCTGAAGGTGTTCTCCGTATCAATATACACTGCTCCAGCGTCAAGCCCGCCTTTATCTCTGCTCAACTGAACCGTTACACACAGTGTGTGGCAGATCTGTGTCTTCCCGCTTCCGAATTCGCCGTAGAATTCAGTAACCGCCTGGGTCTCTATGCCCCCATCCAGCAATTCATCCAGATTCTTGGAGCCAGTAGTTATCCTCTCAATATTCTGCCGCCGTTTATAGATCTCACTCGCCGGGATGAACTCTTTCTCGAGTAGCCCAAGTTCGATTAGCCTAGCTCTAGCGCTACTGCTGAACTCGATGGCCTTCTTAAGATCTACCCCTATGGCATCGGCTATCTCAGCTGGGCCACGTATCGCTAGATCGAGTATCGTGTAGATTCCTGCATTCTCCAGCTTCTGCTTTGTAACAGGCCCTATACCATCCAATGTATCTAGGCTAAGCTCTTCTATACTCATCCTCCTATCTACTTGCCATAAGGTTGTTTATATTAGTATTTGCGGTAGGTTAAGTAAAGGGTTAAGCTCGGCTTCTGGAATTTTCAACGCAGGCTTGGATAAACCCTAGATAGACAGGGTTTGGTTTCCCGGGTCTGCTGGTGAACTCGGCGTGGAATTGTGTGGCTATGAAGAAGGGGTGCGTCGGCATCTCAAGTATCTCCAGTCTCCTCCCTTCATCACTATACCCAGAGAAGACGATGCCCTTGGCCTCAAACATCGGTTTATACCTCTGGTTGAATTCGTATCTATGCCTATGCCTCTCTCTTATCACACTCTTACCGTAAAGTTTGTAGGCTCGGGTTCCTTCTTTGAGGAAGATATCGTGCCCACCTAAGCGCATCGTAGCACCCATCTCCCTAACCTCTTTCTGCTCAGGCAGCAGATCTATCACAGGGTGAGGGGTATCTGGATCAAACTCGGTTGAGTTTGCGCCATCAAGTCCGCAGATGTGGCGTGCGATCGCTATGGCTGCGATCTGGAAGCCTAGGCATATCCCCAAATACGGTATGTTGTGTTTGATGGCGTATACTGCGGCTTCTATCTTCCCCTCGATCCCCCTTTTTCCGAAGCCGCCTGGAATTAGTATGCCGTCATATGTGCTCAAAGTATTGAGTGCTTCCTTGTTTTTCTCTATGAGTTCTGAGTCTACCCAATCTATACTGATTGCTGCACCTAGTTTAGCGCCTGAATGTAGTAGAGCGTGGTTTATGCTGACGTAGCTGTCTGCTAAGCTCACGTATTTTCCGACCATAGCGATGTTTACTTTGGTTGTTGTCTTTTTGAAGGATTCCGCTACCTTTGTCCATTCTTCTAGATCGGTCTTTTCTACGGTTAGGTTGAGTCTGTTTGCTATTACCTTTGTTACCCCCTGTCTTTCGAGCACTTCTGGCACATCATAGACGGATTCGGCATCCGGGTTGGATATGACAGCTTCTATTGGTACGCTGGTGAATAGGGAGATCTTTTCTCTGGCTTGCTGGGCTAGGGGTCTTTTGCTTCTCACCACGATTATGTCTGGTTGTATGCCGATCCTTCTCAGCTCTTGGACGCTGTGCTGTGTAGGCTTGGTCTTCTGCTCTTTTACGGTCTCTAACTCTGGGGCTAGTGTTACGTGTAGGAAGAGTGAGTTTGTTGGTCCGACTTCAAGCCTCATCTGCCTCATAGCCTCTAAAAAGGGTAGGCTTTCAATGTCTCCTACTGTGCCTCCGCACTCTACTACGCCTATGTCGGCGCCTTCTTCTTGGACGACTTGCTTTATCCTTCTTTTAATTTCGTCTGTTATGTGGGGTATGATCTGGACACATTTGCCTAGGTAGTCGCCGCGCCTCTCAGCCTCTATCACCGCTTTATAGATCTGGCCAGTTGTTATGTTGTGGCGTCTGCTGAGGTTCTGGTCTAGAAACCTTTCGTAGGTACCTATGTCCATGTCTGTTTCGCCGCCGTCATCGGTGACAAAGACTTCGCCGTGTATTATGGGATTCATTGTGCCTGCATCGACATTAAGGTAGGGGTCTATCTTTATGCACGTAACCTTAAGCCCAGAGAGCTTGAGGAGCTTTGCTACGGAAGCTGTGGTGACACCCTTCCCTAGACCAGACATCACCCCGCCTGTGACGAAGATGTACTTTGGCATACCACTATCTCTACCAGCAGAAAATTAAGTCTTTGGGTTACTTTGCTGAATTATATGTGTTAAAATTAGCTAGCACTTTTTGCTAAGTCTTCGTCTGCTAGGTATATGCCTATGTCGAAGAGTATGTGGGCTGGGTCGAAGCTTTCTTTGGATCTTATTGCTGCTTCTTCGACGTAGAACCTTAAAGCTAGCCTCATTGCTTGATCGTCTATTGGTATCTTATCGCTCCCTTCGTGTTTGAAGTAGCCGATTAATGAGAGAGCCGATGCAAGTTGTAGTGTCCTCATTTCTAATCTTGGGCTGAAGCCTAAGGAGTCTTTGTAGCCTATGTGTTCGAGTATGGTCCTTCTGGTTGTTGTGATGAGTTCGATTGCTCTGTTTGTGAGTAGTATGGGTTTCTTTTTGAAGAGGTGTTTGATCTTTGGGTGGTTGGTTTCTATTGCGTGTATTAGGGTTAGGTGGTCTCTTATCTTCTCCGCTAACTCGTATTTTGTCTCTCCGCGCCAAGCTCTGGTCTGGGCTTCTGCTAATGCTTCGTATCTCTCTTTTGTGAGGACGTGTAGTCTGCAGAGCATTCTGTCTTCTACTGCGTTGAAGTTTGGGTCTCTCATACTTACTTTGTATTCTTTGCCCGATTTTATGGTGGCGTTGTAGTTGACGCTGAAGAATGAGGTGAAGCGGTATGGTTCTATGACCTCTCTGTATGTCTCTTTCGTTATAACCCCGTGCTCCATTGCGAGTTTTAGAGGCTCGACCATGCCTGAGCTGTGTGTGAACCACTCTCTCAGTTCTGTGACGATGAAGACGAATTTTCTGCCTTCATAGGCTCTACCTATCTTTATGAATCTTGCTGGTGTCATCCCGCCGCAGTATCTGTTTCTGCCCGGTAGTCCGTGTGCTGGTATGCCTTTTTCTGGGTCGCCGATTATGAAGTCTTTTGCGGCGAAGGTCTTTCCGGTGCCTGGGTCTCCGAATAGTGCTAGGTTGAAGCCTGTGCGCCCGCTGATGCCGCCTGTTTCGTTGACTATTTCAACGTCTGCTATGGCGTATTGTTGGGCTAGTGTGAGTAGGGGGTCGAAGAATAAGATTTTGCCGAAGTTCTTTACGAGGTAGACTGCTAGGTCTATTGCGGTGAAGTTTTTACCGAATTCGATGGTTTCGTCGAGCCTGTTTTGTATGATTTTTTCGAGGTGTTGATCGAACTCCCTATCCATCTTTTCAACGACTACGTACTCGTCTTCTTTAACGGCTTTGAGGGTGGTTTCGGGTTTAAGTGAAATTACTCCCTCGATGTAGGTCTTTGGGCATTCGTGCTGCTCTGGCAGCCTATGTTCTTCGCAGAATGTGCCGCCACAGTATTTACAGTAGAATGGTAGGTAGGTTGCTTTTTGGCAGTAGTCGCATACACCCATCATATACCGAGCCTCCTGAACACCTCGAACCTTACTTTTTCTCTTAGCTTCTTATCCGTTATCGTTTCGTTAAGGAAATCTTCTACTACTTTTCTTGCGTCTCTTAGGAGTTTTCCCCTTTCTTCGACTGCTTTTTCTAGTATGTTTTTGTCTTCGGGTATGGGTATGTTGGTCTTCCCGGCTAGGAGAGCGTATTCGATGAATTTTGCTTCATAGATTGATGTGCATCTGATCTTTTCACCGTCTATCTGGACGTAGGGCCCCTCTAAGTCGAAGCCAGCCTCAACCTTAGATCCCTTTGGAACCTCTATGATTCTGTGTGGGCATTCACCTATGTAGTCCTCGGGGAAACTTTTGGCTTCTATGCCGTGGATCTTCTCCACATCTCTCAGAACCGACTTCACCAGCTCATCTACATCAAGCTCCTCAACTTTCTTGCCCTTCTGAACACTCTTAGCCCTCTCAACCCTAGACTTAACGAGGTCTATGACCGCGCGATAAACCTCAAGTTGTTCCTCTTCAGT
>CAYQXI010000106.1:0-10979 GCA_964421575.1 uncultured Nitrosopumilales archaeon | reverse complement strand
TAAGCCCGAAGCCCCTCCCGAGAAAAGATGGCCGTCCACAACCTGCCTCCCGCAAGGGTGGTGGGTTGTGGGGGAGAGCGGGGGTAGAAGACCCCGTTGATGGGGCGGGGGTGTAAGGCGGAAGGCTTCGGCCGACCGCTTCAGCTCGCCGCTCCCAATAGCTCAAGGCGTCGAGCTTAATTGCCTCCCTTCGGAGGCGCAATCTATGCACGGCGTATGCTTGTTTTTTGGGAAAGGTTTTATGTTTGGTTTAGTTAGGTTGGTTTATGCGGTTCAGAGCTTTCCTCCACTCGTTCAAGGAGTATGTTTGGGAGCCTTCCGATGAGGAGATCGCTTCCTCTGTAGGTTTGGATGTTTCTAAGATTAGGCGGTTTGACCTTAATACCTCACCGTATACACCTACGCACTGGTTGAAGAAGCTGGCTTCTGAGTTGGAGTCGGTTGCTGTAAATCGTTATCCGGATACATCTTACCGTGCTCTACGTGAGAAGCTATCTAGCTATCTGGGTGTTGGTGAAGATTGTTTTGTTGTAGCTAATGGTGGAGACGAAGCCTTTGATATAATCTCTAAGGCTTTTCTTGACGCTGGTTCTGAGGCTGTGATCTCCAGCCCCTCTTATTCGATGTTCCGTATAGTAAGTGAGTTGATGGGAGCTAAGGTGGTTTGTGTGCAGCGTAAAGAAGGTTTTGCGGATGATGTTGATGGTTTGATCAAGGCTGTTAATGATAGGACGAGGTTGATCTTTCTCTGTAACCCCAATAATCCTACTGGTAATGCTGTTGAAAGGTCTGCTCTGCTAAGCATTCTTAATGAGTGTGATGTAGGTGTGGTTGTCGATGAAGCTTATCAAGAGTATGGTGGTGAATCCTTTGTCAAATTGACAGAGAAGTACAGTAATCTTATGGTCGTTAGGACTTTCTCTAAGGCGTTTGGGCTTGCTGGTGCTCGACTAGGCTATATCGTTGCTTGTGAAGAAACCACTAGGCTGCTCAATAAGGTTAGGCCACCTAATAGTGTCGATGTGATTACTTTAAAACTTTCTGAGTTTGCGCTAGAGGATGTCGATTGGGTTAGACTTAAGGTTAGAGAAACTTTGGCTGAGCGTGACCGTTTGATCTCTGAGATAAGTAAGTTACGTGGCGTGAAAGTCTACCCTAGCTTAGCTAACTTCTTCCTAATCGAGTTAGTAGAGCGGGATAGAGACGAGGTTTACAGAGAGATGTTAAAGCGTGGGTTTGTGCTCCGCAGGCTTGACGACCCAGCTCTTAGAAGGTGTCTACGAATTTCGGTCGGGTTGCCTGAAGATAACGATGCTCTACTCGAGGCATTACGCGAGGTTCTTTAGCTCATTCTTTAATGCTTTCTAGTGTTGAAACCGCAGACCAAATGGTTACTCTTGAGAAGGAGGGCATATTGGGGTCTTGGGAGATTTCGTCGAGGAGGCTTATGGCGTTTGCCGCTCTCACGGCTATAGATGTCTTTTCGTCCTGTAGCATCGCTATTGCATCCCTCACAAGCTTCCTGATATTCCTCGGTGTTATTGTGCTCTCCGCTACTTGCTGCAGGGTGGCTATAGCCTTCTCTAGTTTTTCTTGGTTTTCCTTCTTCTTTTTAGCACTCAAGCGTTTTCACCTCTTGATAACTCGCTTCTATCTTATTCATGGCAGTAATAATTAACCTTTCTGCTCACCCTCACATAAAATTAAAATAATAAGAGCGTAGATATGTTGATTGAATGGCTACGGTCTCGAGGAAGCAGCTGGCCGCGGCCTCTGAGCTGCTTAGGAAAGGTGCTACTCTCCTTGGCGAGCCCTGTCCAAATTGTGGTGGTGTTCAGCTTAAGTATAAGGATGAGATCGTCTGTATAGTCTGCGGGGCTGGTAAAGAGAGGGCTGCTCAACCAGCAGCCAAGCCTTCTTCACTTAAAGAGGTCTTAGAAGCTAAGGCTCTTGAAGTAGCATATATGTTGAGAGATGAGCGTTCGGTAGAGCGGCAGAAGGAGCTCCTCGATCTACTCTCTAAATATGTTGAGCTTCTAGCTAAGTTGGGTTAGACGGTAGGTTTGCTTCAAGAGTCGACACAGATGCTAAAGAATCTTTAAGTATAAAGCATAGGTTTGAATGAACAGAGGTAGTTGCCTTGGACGATGTTGAAGCAAAGTTAAAGGAGAGGCTGAGTGAAGAAGAGTTCACGCTCTTACACCTCTTTCTTACCACCCCGCCCAGCAGAATTAGAGACATGATAGGTAAGATGATGGAGGAGGAAGAAAAGGGCTGAAGCTAGAAAGGGTTAAACTAATCGGCTTTAGGGGGTTAAAAGAAGACGAATGTATCCTAGGTGATCTAACCGTCTTTACCGGAGGCATGGGTACAGGTAAGACTTCTCGCCTCCTTGCGGTTCTGTTTGCGCTTTGCGGCGAGGCACCTTCTGGGCTTACGTTAGATGATCTGATCAACACCTCCTCCGACTATATGCTGGTCAGAGTGGAGGGGCGCGTAAACAACCTCCCCTTCTACATTGAGAGGAGAAAGAGGCGTGGGGGGCCTGTAGCGGTGAAGACCGATCTACCCGAGCAGCTGAAGATCGACCCGAAGATCTTTGTTGATGGTAGGGAGATAGCGAAACTATTTGTTGGTGCTCCCACGGAGAAGGCTCTTAAATTAAACCAACTACTGGGATTCGAAAGATACGATCAAGTCGCCGCTGAGATAACCCCCGCACCCGTTGAGCGAAGGATACAGGAGCTGGAGAAGCAGTTATCTTCTCTTAAGCAGGTCGAGGATATCAGAAAGCGGGATGCAGAAACCACCGCTGAGATAGGTAGGATAAAAGATAGGCTCTCATCACTTCGGGTTAAATACATGATGGATAGCGCGCTGGTAAAGTGGGCTGAAGAAGTTAAACAGAGGGCTGAAGAAGCGAGGAAGATCGAATTAGAGATGAAAGGTAAACTTAAGCTGCTTGAGCAGTACCGAACTCAGCTAAAGAGCATGCCTGAGGTCGCTGAGGGTGTTGAAGAGGAGCTGCGTGAGATGGAGGCTAGAAACGATGCGCTAAACCGAAGGATAGCTGTACTGGAGGCTTCTATAAAGATGATCGAGCTACAGGAAGGCATGAATGTTCAGACATGCCCCCTATGTAATGCACCGCTTTCAAAAGATGCGCTTGAAAGGTTCAAGCATATGGAAGAGGAGTATAGAAAGGTCCTAGATGAGTATAGCCGCCTACAGACCAGCTTAGCGCAGAAGCGTAAGGAAGCAGAGGAATATCGAAGGCTTCTAGAGCAGAGAAGGTTTATCGAAGCCCAGATAAGAAGATTGGAAGATGAGATCAAGCAGACGAAGGTGCAGACCGTAGCCGAAGAGGATCTGTCGAGGGCTCTGCATCTCCTAAAGGAGGCGGAGGAAACAAAACGTGAAATAGAGCTGCTTGAAAGTAAGTTAAGCAGCCTTGAGGCGCAGAAAGAAGCCTACCAAACTGCTCTTGTGCAGTTAGGTTCTGTAGACGCCGCGAACCTTGGATATAAAATCCAAAGACTTAGAGATCTTGCTGATAAGATCAAGCGTATAAGATCAGCGCTAATCGAGGCTGTAAACGAAGCAAAAAACGAACGCCTTGCTTCCATCAAATTTTCGTTTAAAGAAGCCTTTAAGAAGATCTATCCGTATGAGCGGATAAAGGATGTGGACTTTGAAAGCAAGATGGTGAGGGGGCATGAGGTGCTCTACGTTAAGGGTAAGGTGGATGATACTTGGGTGTATGCGCATCAGATGAGCACAGGCGAGAATGTAGCTTTAAGCTTCGCCCTACTCTTGGCCGTTAATGAGCTAGTAAGCTCTCCTCTCCTACTACTGGATGAGCCTGAAGAGGGGTTGGATGAAGCTGGAATAAGGGGTCTTGCTGAAGTCTTAAAGAAGATGAAGGCAAAGACCCAGCTCTTAATAGCGACCAGAAGCCCTCTACTCGCCTCGCTACTAAGATCAGAGGGCAGCGTTGAATGAGACCCATAGGGATAATAGCGAGCGAATCTTCAGAGAACGAAGCTCGAGTAATACTCAACCAATCTGAGGAGAAGAGGGTTAAGGTAGAAGACCTTGTTTTAGTAGATAACAGAAACGAAGGCAAGATATTAGCGGTCCTAAGGAGAGGCAGAGGGATAAACGAAAACCTGAAGGCTGGAGGCTATAACCCCGGTGTAGCTTACGCAAGAGCCGGAGGACCACCCTCAACAGCCAAAGAGACCTACGACTTCACATTATCAGTCATAGGGGAGGTCAAAGATAGTATTCAGCAGAACAAGAAGATACTTGCACCAGGTTCAATGGTCTACCTCTTCGAGGATAAAGATGATCCGATGCGATACTTGGCTGGTACAGCGCATAAGCACACTATCGGCTACTACGAGGGTCATCCTACTTGGCGTGTGCCTGTTAATGAAGCGTTTATACCATATCATATCGGTGTCTTCGCCTCAACTGGTGGTGGTAAGTCTTACCTAACGAGACTACAGCTTATCCCAATGTTTCTTAACGCTGGGTTTGATGTCCTCGTCTTGGACTGGAAGGGGCGTGATTACGCACCCTACTTTAAGAAGCAGAATGTAATCAGCATATCTGAGATAGCCCTAGACCCGGAGACGGTCGTCTCATATCTCTGTAAGAAGATGGGTAACTTCGGCTACCTAAGCCAGCAAGCAAAAGGTACGGTAACACAAGCGTTGGAGGAGTTCGTTTACTCAGAGAGTTGGCGCGGTTTAAGTGTAAATGAGTTTAGGAAGGTCTTTTACACCAGCATGATCCAAGCCCTAAATCCACGTAACTTGACTTCTGGTAAATCTTTTGAAGATCAGCAGCGGTTTGAGAGAGGGTATCGTAGATTGAGAGATAGTGACATTCAGAATATCCTTGGCACACTAACGGCTAACGACATACTTCAGCTTGTAAGAGAGAGGAAAATCATCGTTATCGATATGAAGAAGACAGGTAGAGACGAAAAGCTCTCAGTCTTTCTAACACTCGCCCGCTACTTGATGGATCTTATGCAGAATGATGAGGATCTTAACCTAGCTCTTGTTATAGATGAGGGTCCTCAATACTGCCCCTTCAACCCAGACAGTATCCAGAAAGAGACCACAGACATGATCATAGATCTTTGTGCACTAGGTCGGTCACACAAGCTCTGCGTCTGCATATTATCACAAGGTATGGCTGGTGAGATAGGTATAAATGCTGCCGTGAGAAGAAACTTGAATACCCAGTTTGTGGGTAAGATTCACCCTCTTGACATAAATGAGGCTGGAAACTGGCTCTCACCATTCAACATAGACCCAAAGTTTCTACTCTCACTTCCACCCGGCCACTTCTACTTCATGGGTAACATGAATCTATCACCCATACCCTTGCTTATAACATTCGAAGTGAAGTAGGTTGCTGGAAGATAATGAAGATGCTTGGCTCAAGCTACCTCAACCCCTTCAGCACCAGTTCTTTAAGCTCGCCGAGAAGGAAGCTGAGAGGTGTAAAGAGAGGCTTCAGACGATACAGCGGAAGCTAAGAAGCCTAGGTGAGGTGATAAAGGGAAGGCCTATCCCAGATTCAGACGAGTGGAGAAAATGGAGGGTTGCGGTAGTCGACGGCTCTAATTCACCCACCACGAGTGAGAGATTAGGTATACGAGTGGGAACATACTGCGCCTCCTACCTAATATTCGAGGGTATACAGCAAGTGGATGAAGGCTACGTATCCAAATGCTACGCGACAGAGCAGCTAGAAGGGTATAGCGAACCATTAACCATACTTGAGCTTCTAAGGCTTAACCTTGAACGTGAACTTGCCTACCACTGCCTCAAAGAAAAGGCTGTAGACTGGATTATACTCGATGGAAGCTTCTTTGGTTTTAGAGCTAGCACTCACAGAGTTAAAAAAGAGATAGTGGGAGTAGACGAATACCGCTTCGGGCGAGAGCTGATTTCAAACATAAGAGATAAGACGCTAGCTCTCATGGACTCAAGGAAGGCTGTAGGATTAATAAAAAGAAGCCGAAGCGCTGCGATAGACGGTTGGCTACTATACAAATATGGTGATCCCAATAAATGTGTTGGTGCGAACGACAAATACATTCTAGCAGCACTCCTCCCACCCGGACACTACTTCACATACGAGTGGCTATTCGGGCGCTCAAAGGTGTACCACTACTATGCTCAGATGAAAGCGCTCTACGATTATGCAACCCTCTCTAAGAGGAAGATTAGAAGCATGGATCAACTCTATGAGAGCGCTAAAAGAAAAGTAACACACAGCATCTATAGGTCGCTGGAATACGCGGTAGAGCGAGTAACAGACCTAGCAAGGTACTTTGTTAGATGCAGCAAACCGCCGCCCTTCGAATTCGAGGTGAAGAGCGGCACAGACATAGAGCCTCTTCTCTCCTACTTTAAGGCGTTTCACAACCCAGCTACAGGCCTACCTTTGCCCATAGATCTGGTAGACTTTAACACAAGCATTCCAAAAGGCTTTAACAAAGAGTTTGTCGAGGAGATAGAGGCGCTACTACTAAGGGACATCTCAACTAGAAAAGAGATGCTTCTTAACTACTTTACTTACCTTAACCCTCAGAAAGAAGAGGATTAGAGAGTACCAATGCTCTACCTTTTGTAGTGAATTTCTAGGATTATCGATGCCAAGAACACGAGTGTTGCCGCTAGAAAGAATGTTGTCGTATAGCTAAAGTAATATGAGATGTAACCGGATACAAATGCGCCGAAGAGAAACGCAATGCCGTTCAACGAGCTAAAGACCCCTAGCATCCCACCTTGCTTGCCGGCTGGCAGCGCTCTAAAGAGAAGCGAGTTAAGGTTTGAGTTGATCGTAGCATAAGCTGTCCCTAGCAGCGCGTAGACCAACATCGTTGTATAGAAGATACGCGTATCTCTTATCAGACTCGCGAAGACCGCAGCTAGAAGCATACCGATGGCTCTGGCAATCAACGCCTTACTCGCGACTGCGTGTGAAACTTTTCCGCTGAATCTTTTCAGAAGGAATTGTGATGTAAAGGCGTTAGCAGCCACTATATAGATGTTCAGCAGAAATACTTCCGAATCTGATAAACCTGTGTGTTTGAGGTAGGGTGTGTAAGATGTGAAGAAGAGGTTAGCTGAAAGGGTAAATAGGAATGAGGCTGCGAATATCAGTGGGATCTCTCTCGTTAACGTTTTCCTACTCATAATCACTATTGATTTAAAGTCTGTTAAGTGAGGGCGGCGGAGAAAGATCAAAGGTAGGTGAGTAAGCCTGTGTATAAGGCCTTGTGCAGACCATAAGATAGAGCGTCTCTCTAATAGAATCTTCGGTTCAGATATCTTTGAGATAAGCAATAGAGCTGTTGCCGAAAAGATGGCAGGAATCAGAGGATAAGAGGCAATATGGAAGAAGGCTGTCCAAAAAACACCAGCAAACAAACCGATTATCTGCCCAATAAACATATAGAGAATTGAGGTAGTATACCCCTTCTCCCACTGCTTTTTAGGCAGAGTCTCTAATATGAGTAAGTTGAATGTTGGCGCAAAGATGGCTGCCGTTTGTGAGAAGATACCGAAGATCACGATTATAGAAGTTATGCTGGTCGAGAAGTACAGTGCTATCGATGAGAGTAGGCTAATCGTAGAAGCTAAGTAAAGCAGCTTCTTCCGCCCACCACCTAAATCACATATATATCCCCAGAGTAGTGTGGTAGGGACTAAAAGAAGGTAATATGCTGTCACAGCGAGGCTTACATCTATTACGCTACCGCCTAAAGATATGACTCCAAGCGGAACATAAACCAATACACCTTCTGCGGATGCGTAATAAGGTATAAGGAAGAGCCAAGTCGTTTTTCCTTGACCTCCACCCCACTCTTTTACTCTCAGCATCATAACACACCTTAAATAATGATAACCATCTGCTAAGCTGGTTGTAGATAACCTTGACTCTTAATCGGTTTTATATACTTGCTCTCCTCATAACTGGTGTTGCCACAAGCGCTGCAGCGTTATCTTGTGGATTATTTTACTCATATGTTTGGAAGCTTATTGAGGAGACGCTCTTAAAGGAAAGATCCTTTGTCTTTGTTGTTACGCTACTCTCTATAACCTTAAGCTTTGCTCTCATCCAATACTTTTCTACAATTAGAACAGGTAATAGTGACACACACTTGATGCTCGAAACACTCCACTTACGCAATGGTCAGCTCTCTGTGAAAGATACAGTGGTAAGGACGGTTGCCTCAACCACAGCAATTAGCTTAGGTGGAACAGCTGGATTGGAAGGTCCTGCTATAGTCGTAGGTGGGGGTATCGGTTCTACGATAGCGAAGCTTTTCCATCTTCCTCCGCTGAATCAGAAGAAGATGTATTTAGCTGGGGTTGCTGCTGGAATCTCAGCAATATTCAAAGCCCCATTAACCGCGATACTTTTCGCTATCGAAATACCTTATAAGAAGGATGTGGAGAAAGACGCTTTTGCAGAAGTAGCGGTAGCCGCATCCCTATCTTATCTACTGGCTGTAATTGTAGGCGGTGTAAGCCCCATCTTCTATGTGCCACCGATACCATCTATCGGCTCAAGAGAAATCTTCCACTCTATAATTCTCGGTGTGGTTTGCGGGCTATATTCTGCATTCTTCGTCAGACTATACAACCTCGCTGACGGCTTAGGGCGAAGGGCTATGGCTAGAGGAGGCTTCGGACTATTACTACTAGCCGGTGGTTTATCGTTAGGTGCTATAGGCTACTTTAACCTCTCAAGCATCGGCGTCGGCTACAAGTTAGTATCTGATATAACCACAAACACTCAACAATATTCTGTCTTAGCTCTTCTGACACTGACTATTTTAAGACTCTTCACAACAACCATATTCCTAAACTTCGGTGGAAGCGGAGGACTCTTGACCCCAAGTGTAGCAGAAGGCGCTTTAATAGGCTCGCTCTACTCCCTAATCGTGTTAAAGACGATTGAGCCAATATATGTTGTAGTCGGAATGGCAGCCATGCTCTCAGGCTCCCATAAAATCTATTTGGCTCCCGCTGCCTTCATAGCAGAAACAGCAGGTCCTAACGCCATCATACCGGGTCTTCTAGCCTCTGTCTGCAGCTTTTTTGCCTCAGGTTCCCAATCTCTATTCCCGTCCCAGCCATCCTCAAAAGTTTACGAAGAGGAGCTTGCTTTAGAGCGTGTCTATAACAAAGTCTCCAAAATCGCTTCCAAAGCCATAGATGGGATAAAGGCTTCGGACCTAATGTCAAAAGAACCTCATATGTTGACTGAAGATGAGAGTGTCGAAGAAGCTCTCAAAAAGTTCGAGTCTGTACCTTACAGGGTCTTGCCGATAGTGGACAGCAAAAGAAGACCTATCGGTGTAGTGAAACTTGAGGAGCTGGTTTCTGCTTCTAAGAAGTCGCTTAAGCTTCCGGTCTTAGCCACTTATGCTGAGAAGCCGGTCATAGTATCGCCATCTACACCTCTTAAGGAGATAGTTTTGACTATGCTTAAAGAGAATGCTGACCACGTTTATGTAGTTAATGAAATAGGGGTGTTGATCGGCGTAATAGCGAAGATAGATTTAGTGAGGCGCCTCATACGCTACTATACCGCATACTAAAGGTTCGAGTAGTTCAACTTAAATATAGATTTGGAGAGTAGTCAAGTGGTGTGAAAGTATATGCCGATAGACCCTGACTTCAAGTCAAAAAGACAAGTAGTGGATAAACACCAAGGACACGATGTGTGGGGTCCTGTTGAGCCGCCTACAAAACTGGGAATACACGGCAGCATAGTCGCGGTTGACTTCGACCTCTGCACAGGAGACGGTACTTGCATAGATGTATGCCCAGTAGGCGTTTTCGAGTGGCTTGAAACACCTGGACACCCAACTTCTCCTAAGAAGGCTGACCCGGCTAAAGAATCTGAATGCATATTCTGCATGGCTTGCGAAGTTCAATGCCCTGCATCAGCGATTAAGGTCTTCCAACCAGGCTGAACCTAAGCAAGGGCTCCCAAACAGGGGGCCCGTTCTTTTTGTTTGTTGGTAGCGTTCGGTTTAGTGTAAAGGAGACGTTTGAAAGGACTAGCTTCTGGTCGAATCTTTTTCAACCCACTCCATTAAACTCTTATAGCTAAGTTTGGGTGTCTCTTCATCTTCTTCACTAGTGCCGCTCATCCTCCTTTTTGCTTTCTGAGACACTTCTAGTATTTGTTGCATTATATGAAGCTCTGTATTCAAGATGTCGTATAGCTTGTCAAGCCGCTCATCGCTCCATTTAAGTCCCAGGATTTTTAGAGCTACTCTATCGATCTCCTTTTGTAACTTTGATTTGGATGCTATCCGTTGATAAAGTGGTTGTATGTTGCTAGAAGCTTTAGCGGTATCATTAAAAGTCTTCACGGCTTCCTTCAATACTTCACTAGGTATAGATGCAACATCTGGTATTCTCACATGTGACCAGACTTGATCACTATGTAACGCTACCCATGCTCCTTCGGTCATTACTGCGTAGGCTAGGAGCTGGAGGAGTGTGATGCTACTGTTTAAGTAGAGGGTTAGTGCTTTGTAGTATTGTAGACCTTCACCCTTCAGCTTGGCGCATATAAATGGTGCTGATGGTCCAATGATCTTGTTGTCAGAGTAGAATGCTAGCCAGTATAT
Source organism: uncultured Nitrosopumilales archaeon (assembly GCA_964421575.1). Classification (GTDB taxonomy): domain Archaea; phylum Thermoproteota; class Nitrososphaeria; order Nitrososphaerales; family JAAOZN01; genus JAAOZN01. Next base: position 298 of record CAYQXI010000106.1, on the reverse strand, counting down.
GTTAGGAGAGGTTAGTCGCACTCTTCTAGTTAGCAAGATATTACCAGCTATATCGTCATACGCTGCTTTAATGTCACGAGTTGCACTTCTAAGTCTTTTCCCGTCAACAAGTCCTGCGTGAGCGAAGTCATCCCTTTTTATAGCAGTAGTATCAACAATAGCGTACTCCTCCTTACCTGTAATATCCATATACCTCACATTAGCGGGTGTTCTAAGGGAATAAACTAAAAACTTCTTGGGGACATCAAATAATCTATTTATTCTCGCTATTCGCACTTTTATGGAAGACCCTTCATAG
>CAYQXI010000105.1:0-29896 GCA_964421575.1 uncultured Nitrosopumilales archaeon | reverse complement strand
GACGCATACTACCAAGTTGTAGAGTTCAGAGGATTCGAAAGATTCTGCCAAGGCAGACCAGTAGAGGAACTACCCCTGATCACCCCAAGAATATGTGGCGTCTGTCCTTGGGCGCACCACATGGCTTCAGCAAAAGCGGTCCATGCAGTATACCACGTGGAACCCCCGCCCGCAGGTAGAAAGCTACGTGAATTAGCGTACAACGCATTCTACGTCCACGACCACGGTGCAGTCTTTTATGCGCTCTCAGCCCCAGACTTCATAGTAGGTCCTACTGCGCCCCGCGCTGAGCGTAATGTGCTAGGTATAATGGCGAAGGTAGGCAAGGAGCTGGTGAAGAACATTCTTGCGGCTAGGCTTGAGGCTACACGTATGCTGGAAACCTTAGGCGGTAGAGCAGTTCATCCTGTGATGACTGTGCCGGGTGGTGTCGGTAAGCCTATAACCGAGGAGCAGAGAAAGGAACTTGAGCAGCGCGCAGCCAAGATGGTTGAGTTAGCCAAATTAACGTTAAAGATCTTTGACGACGTGATTCTTAAGAACAAGGAATACGTGGACCTAATCACAGGCGACATCTATCAGCATAAAACCTACTACATGGGTCTGGTTGACGAGAAAGGCAAGGTCAACTTCTACGATGGTAAGCTCAGAGTAATGGCGCCAGATGGCAAGATCGTAGCAGAGTTTAATCCAAGCGATTACCTCAACTACATAGCCGAGCACGTTGAGCCCTGGTCATACCTAAAGTTCCCCTACCTTAAGCCCGTGGGCTGGAAGGGCTTCGCAGACGGGGCTGATAGCGGCGTCTACCGAGTAGGACCCTTGGCTAGGCTTAATGTCAGCAACGGCTTCGCAACACCCTTAGCCCAAGAAGCGTATGAGAAGTTCGTAGCTACTTTAGGTAAGCCTGCGCACGCGACACTAGGCTACCATTGGGCAAGAGTGATCGAGATCATGGCAGCAGCCGAAACGGCGCTGGAGTTGGCGAAAGACCCTGAAATCGCTAGCAAGGAGGTTAGAAGGGTACCAACAGCGACGCCAGACGAAGGTGTAGGTGTTGTTGAGGCACCGAGGGGTGTATTGATACACCACTATAAGACGAACAGCGAAGGTCTCGTAGAGAAGCTTAACCTAATAGTGGCGACGGTGAATAACAACGCTGGCATAAACCTCTCGGTGAAGAAAGCCGCTCAAAGCCTCATAAAGAATTGGCAGGTCAACGATGGCCTACTTAACATGGTTGAGATGGCCTTCAGAGCATACGACCCCTGCTTAGCCTGCGGTACACACGCTCTATTAGGGCAGATGCCGCTGGAAGTCGAAATATACGATAGCAAGAGGCAGCTCTACAAGCGGTTCACAAGAGGCTAAGCAGGGAGGTTCTCTTTTTTTTGAAACCTACATTTTCTTACCCTATTCTTCTGCGGTTATGTCTGTATATACCAGATATGCATGGTAGGGTGAGTTAGGGTATGATCGATGCTATTACTATAGCTGCGGCATTCTTCGCCGCAGGAGTGGTCGCCTTCATCATAGGCGCCTTACTTAACCTAAGGTTATGGTTACTCGGCTCAGAGAGTATACCCTCCACGATAGCGTCGGTCATTAAAACGGTCTTCAGCAAACAGCTGTTAACTATAATCCGCACCTTCATAGTAAACATCTTCGGCCAGAAGCGCCTCTACTCTGTAGATCGACTCAGGGGATTAGAGAAGGCTTCGTTTGTAACCTTCTACGTGCTACTGATTCTCATCAACCACATACTCGCTGATATGGTTGCTGGCGTCTCTACAGTAGAGGCGTTTCTCTACGAATTCTTCAGATCCCCGTTCTTCCCGGCATACATATTCGAAGAAGTTAAAGATCTGCAGACTCCTCTATGGTCTGCTTACTTCTTTATCGATAATTTGAGTATGGCTATGGTCCTCTTCTTTGCAGAACTCCTTGCGGTTCATCGGCGCTTCTTTAAGAAGCACTTTGAAGCCGCTACAAGGGAAGACGCGGTTCTCCTATTCCTACCTGTGATCTGGTTCATATTCAGATACGTAGCAGAAGCTGTTACCATAGTAAAGTACGGCAGCCCGCCCGGAAGCCAATTCATGTTCGTTGCCTACGCCATCTCTCTAGCCCTAACACCCTTGAGTGAAGCCCAGATCTCTCTATTATACTCCATTCTCTGGCCTACTGCAGGCTTCTTCTTAGGTCTCTTCTTCGGCATCATACCATACACCGGTAGGCTTTGGCACGCCTTTGCTGCTCCTCTAACTATGCTGGTCAACTCAGTCGGAGGTGAGCGTAAATGAAAGACCCTAGAAAACGTATCCCACTTACCGTCAAGCAGCTAATAGAGTTGGATGGTTGCACGCGATGCGAAATCTGTAAAGATGAGTGCACAGTCTACAGACTGGCGAAGCAAGACCCCACAATAAACTTCCCTCAGAGCTACGCAGCGCTCATACGGGGCTTCAGACAGATCTTTAGGAAGCAGCATGGCTTAATGGCGAAGCTCTTTGGGTCGGGTCTATCGAAGGAGTATCTTAACGCATACGCCGAAGGGCTCTTCAGATGCACAACCTGCGGTAGGTGCCGCACCTTCTGCCCAATAGGCATCGATACGAGATCGCTAGGCATAGCGATTCGAGAATACTTTGTGCAGCAGAACCTATACCCAAAGAACTTCGATCTGATGAAGGAGGGGTTGAAGAGCAACTACAACGTCTTCAACCTACCCTACACCGAACGCACCTTTTGGGGTGACTATGCGCCTATACCAGTAAACTTCTTGGGTCAAGTTGAGCAAACCGAATGTGAAGTGGTTTATTTCGTGGGCTGCATGACCTCATATTCACCAACCATACAAGATATCGCTGTTGCTACAGCCACACTCTTAGACAAGATGGGTCTAAAATACATCTGCTTAGGCAGCGAAGAGTGGTGCTGCGGCTACCCCCTCATACTCGCTGGTATGCGAAGCGAACTTGATTGGCTTAAGGAGCATAACTTAGAACGTGTAAAGGCTTTGAACCCCAAGATCATAACATTCTCCTGCCCATCTTGCTACCACACTTGGGTGCACGAATACGCGCCCCACTTACCAGGTGTTAAGATGATGCACAGCTCACAGCTACTCTACGAGATGATAAAGGAGGGTAGGATCAAGCCTAAGCCCCTTGAGATGAAGGTAACCTACCACGACCCCTGCGATCTAGGTCGTAACTCAGGCGTCTACAACGAGCCGCGTGAAGTTATTAACAGCATCCCGAAGTTGACGTTTAAGGACATGCCTAACAGCAGAGACAAATCTTGGTGCTGTGGGGGAGGCGGCGACGTAGAGATGGTCGATGAAAACCTCCCCTATAAGTTAGCCAAAACAGTGTTGGATGAAGCAGAAGAAACGGGCGCTGAAGCGCTAATCACAGCTTGTGGGCAGTGTAAACGCGTCTTCCTAAAGGCGGTGCCGAAGCACGGGAAGAGCCTCAAAGTTATGGATATAAATGAGCTGGTGCTGCGGTCGATCGAGTAAAAATATAGAGGGTGCCGAAAGGCACCTCTGCTTTCTACTTCTTTATGATCTTAGGTATCTCTTCTTTTAACCACTCGTTAAGCACGTTCAAGTCGTTTATGAGGTTCTTAAGCTCCTCATTTAGCTTCGATGGTTTAAGCACTGCGACCCAACCCTCGCCATAAGGATCTGAGTTAAGAAGCTTGGGTTCGGTCTTGAGCCTCTCATTTACTTCAACTATCGTTCCGGAAACAGGTGACTTCAGCGGGCCGACCCACTTGCCAGTCTCCATCGTACCAAGAGGCTTCCCTGCTTCAACCACCCTTCCTTTCGGCATAAGTCTCACGAAGACGATAGGTCCCGCTGCTTGCTGCGCTAGGTCTGTGATGCCTACTCTAACGTTTTCTCCTTCGATTTTTAACCAAAGGTGATCTTTTGAGTAGTAAAGCCCTTCGGGGAACTCGTATTTTTCGTGGAGCTTAACCATAACCCATCCCCAAAGGTGTTTGCATATGTGTAATAAAAGCCTTACCCCCACTCGATTTAGTTTAAAAAGCTTTTTATTTCACCACACTCTTAAAGCGCATATGGAGAGGGCGAGTCCTGAGGTCGTCACATATACTCTAAGGGCTGACTGGGATGAGCAGAGCGGTGCAGAAATTACTACTAGAGGCATAACGATTAAGGTCGATCTCCCGCCTGAGTTCGGCGGTTTGGGCCATTATTTAGCCCCCGATGAGCTCTTTCTGGGTGCTATAGCCGGTTGCTTAATGATAACCTTTCTCCACTTCAGAAAGACGAATAGATTAAGGCTGCGTCTTCTCCAATGCACGATAAGTAGTAGACGGATTCTGACTGAGCAAGGTTATCGTCTGCAAGATATTCGTGCTACCCTACGGATAAGGGTGGATAAGGATCAAGTGGAAATTGGGAGGAAGTGCATAGAGTTAGCACGGAACTATTGCCCTCTCTTAGCCGATCTAAGCTCACCGCTAAAGGTCGATGTGCAGGGTGAAATCGAAGTTGCAGGTTAGCTTAACTCAGCTTGGATGGCTAAAAGCTCTACAATATCTAAGACCTCTATACCGCTCTTAACCCTCCTAGCTGCGTCAGAAAGCGCTATTTTACAGTCAGGGCAAGCTGAGACTATCACATCTGCTCCTGCTAAACCAGCTTGGAATAGCCTCAGCCCAGCAGCCTCAAGTCTAGTGGCTGGGTCTATGATCTCTAGGAGGTCTCCAACACCAGCGCCGCAACATTTCGTGTCAACACCTTTCTCAGGGAACTCCAGAACTTTATTGGTGATTTTACTCAATATCTGCCTAGGTTCCTTAAACAATTTTAATGTCCTTGAGAGTTGGCAGGGATCGTGGTAAATAATCTTCAGATCGCTCTTCTTAACATTATTTAACACCCCTTCCCTTAGTCTTTCAGCTATAATCTCTATGACGTGATGCACCTTGAAGGTTAGTTGGCGCTTAATAAGAGTAGGGTAATAGTTCTTAAGCGTGTTTACGCAGGAGGGGCAGCTTGAGACGACCCGTTTAACACCCAGTGACTCTATAAACTCAACGTTATGTTTAGCGTGCTCCTCAGCCTCCTCCCAAGCACCTATTGCCAAGAGTGGGGCTCCGCAGCACCACTCATCCGCACCTAAGATCGCCCAATCTTCGCCCACGCTGTTTAAGACTAAGGATGTTGCATACGCTATATCTTGCCCCTGCGATCTATATGAGGGGGTGCAGCCTACAAAGTATAAAGTATCAGCAGCCTTATTTACACGGATCTTTGTAAGACCAACGTAATCTATCCACATGGTTCTAGCTGACGCATCAGCACCGAAAGAATTTCGGCTCTCATTTATTGAGGTGCGAAGCTTAAGAAGTGACTCAGGGATCAACCCTTTTTCAGCAAGAATCCTCCTCAACCTATAAGAGCTTGCTACTATATCCAAGTGATAACTGCAGCTTAAGCATCTACCACATAACCCACATCTATAAGTATCCTCCAAAAGCTTCGTCCTATGAAACCCCGCTGTGTTGTTATGGCGGTTAGCTTGTAGCAACAACCCCTCAGCTATGATGCTTGGCAGAGGTCGTAACTCACCCTCAACCTCTACCGCGCAAATGCTGATGCAAGATCTGCAGCTTAAGCAAGTCATAAGACGATTAATTTCTTCTTCATCGACTTCTATCAAACTGTTCACCTACTACCTTTACTTACAGATTCACGCAAAGTCTCTTCGCTTCTGACACCGCTTTCTATGGTGATGTAGCTTCCAGATTCCTCTGTGCCTCTGTTTATCGCTATCTCTGCGATAGCTTTCATATCAAGCAAGCTACACTTTAATTCAGCGATTATATTTAGTAACGCTGTTTTAACTATGTCGTCAGAAACAACGCTAGCTACTTTGAAAGATATATCGTTTATCTCCTCAACCTTCTCTATGATCTGATCTATGATGCTGTTAGCCTTCTCTATATCTCGCACAAGCAAAGCGTCTATTGTTTCGGTCTGCGTCTGTAGAACATATCTGCCTAGCTCTATAACTTGACTAAAAGTTTCTTTATCTGGTTTAATGCCATGCTCGATAATCTTCATAACCCCTTTACATATACTCTCGTTATGCCTAATCAACGTCTTAAGAATTCGGACTACCGCCCTGTTTCCAACAAGCCAAAGATAAGACCTCACACCCAAACTCTCAGATACACCTTTGTCGGTCACAGCGGTGAGAAGCTGCCTTATTATCAACCAATAGATCTTATCACATTCACCCCCAGTAAACATAACATTATCCAAAAGACTCTTGTCCCACTCACTAAGAGCTCGTAGGATGTTATCGAGCATGGAGTAAGTTAGCAGATGTAATCTCCTTATCGAATTATCAAGCGAAGGCTTGCTTGGGTCGGCTAAGCTCTGAAGTAATACTATGTTCTCTGTCTGTTCAACAATGTGCAGCCCTACAAGCTTCTGCAGAACCTTATTTACTTCGACCATCTGTTCGGGTTTAAAACCTCGTCGTGATTGTAACCAAATCAGTTCGTGCCCCACGTTGTAAGCCCCTATAATTAGTCTGTTAAGAAGGGTCTTGGATCTGATAGAGTCCACATTTATTACGCAGACCTTCGGCGCAGTATAATACTTCTCTTTTAGTTTTGAAATTCTTAGCGCATTCTCTCCTCCTTCTTCAGCCAAAACATAATCTCCTTTTTTCAGCTTTACCGCCTCAACCCACTCTTTTGGTAGTGTAACAGCTAATGTCGATCTTCCTAGCTTCACAACCCTACGCATCTGAGGCTTCATGCAGAACTTATTTTGCTTATCTGCCTTATATTGTTTATGCTGGCTTAACCTGTATCAATATCATGACGGAGAGCTCTATATAGAGTCCTACCTAACTTTAAAGTGGTGATGTGGATGGCTAAAAGAAGCAAGCTCGAAGAACTCGTGGGTAAAGTAGTAGTCTCGCCCGACGAAATCTGGGCTAAGGTAGAGGGGAACCCACCAACCCTGTCAGTCAGAGTAGGTATTACGGACAAGCTCCAAAGAGAAATGGGTGATATAGAGTTCGTCAGAGTACTACCCAAGGGTAGATACGTAGGTAGAGGCTATCCTTTTGGCTCTATCGAGTCAGGGAGGCGCATAGTCCTACTCAGGGCACCGATATCCGGCTCAATCCAAGAAGTGAACGAAGAGCTAAGAGCTGACCCAACACTTCTGAACAAGGACCCAACCGGAAGAGGGTGGGTTGCCGTCTTTAGACCAATAAACCTCGAAGAGGAAATAGAGCAGCTAGCAAAGTAAAGAGATTGCGCACTATAAGTGCGCTCCACTTTTCTATTTATTTTCTTTATTATAATATAGACTAATTGGTATCAACATATAAAGAGAGGTGTGCAATTAAAAATTAGAGTATGAGCGTAAAGCAAGAGCTCTTAACCATTGTCGGTGAGCAGAACATCACGGATCTACACGCAGAGAGGAAGGTCTACAGCCACGACCTTGCACCATTACCTAGCGAGGTTTCTTGGCTTTTCAAGAGCACACCAGACCTAGTAGTTAAACCTAGAACAAAAGAGCAAGTCTCAGAGATCCTAAAGATCGCTAACAAGTATAAGATACCTGTTACTCCACGTGGTGCAGCAACCTGGGGTTACGGTGGTGCAGTGCCTACGAAAGGCGGCATACTTTTGGATCTGACCGGATTGGATCGTATACTTGAGTTTGATAGGAAGAGTGGTCTGATTAAGGTTGAATGTGGTGTGGTGTGGCAGAGCTTAATCAACCTGCTAGATGGTAGCGAGTGGCGTCTACCAGTCTGCCCCTCAAGTTCACCGAGCTCTACAGTCGGAGGCTGGGCTGCTACAGGTGGTCTTGGCTACGGTTCACTTAAGTATGGTAGATTTGTCGATAATGTGGTTCAGGCTACCGTCGCTTTACCCTCTGGGGAAACAGTCACCATAGATAAGATATCAACACCACTAACATTAGAGCAAGCGTTTTCTTCAGAAGGGGTACTCTGCATCTTCTTAGACTTGACGCTAAGACTCGCGCCTAAGCTAGAGGCGGAAGAGCCATTCTTAGCTTACTTCTACCAGCTTCAAGGTGCTCTTAAGGCTGCAAACCGTGTCTTGGAGTTGACGAAGCCTGACACCTTGGTTCTAAGAGCGTTCGGCTTTTTAAAGGCTAGGCGTGATAAACCTATTAAGTCGATAGAGGACGCTGAATCAGGCGCGATTCTTTTCGGTCTCTTTAACGGCTCTAAGGCTGAAGTTGAAGGCTGGTTGAAGGCTTTCCGCGATATAGCTCTTGAGTTTGGTGGGAATGTTAGACCGAGTGGGGAGGCTTGGGATGAATGGAATGAGCGCTTCTACCCACTGAGGATAAAGAAGTGGGGACCCACTGTCTTGACCTCAGACGTGCTGATCCCTGTTAGGGCGCTACACGATATGATCCTTTACTCTTGGAAGCTTGGTAAAGAATCTGGGATGGATGTTGAGCTGGAGGCGATATTCACCTCACCTGAGCACGTACTATACTTCCCGCTCTTCCTTAGTGACGAGAGGAAGCCTCTAAAGTATCTCTCACACACCGCTATCACCAAAAAGCTGATAGATGAAGCGGTAAAGCACGGAGGACGCTCTTACGGCTACGGTATCTGGAACTCCTTCCACCTAAAGAAGTCTGAACCAGAGCGGAAGAAAGAGCTAATTAGGCTTAAGAAGCAGCTAGACCCGAACAACATACTTAACCCTGGGAAGACCTTTGAAGCTAGATCTAAGTTTGGGTTAGCGCTACCCGCCTCCCTCTACTCACTATTCTTGGATACGTTATGGGTGTTTGGGAAGGTGTTGTGATATGAGCCTGTTTAAGCTACCTTCTTTGCAGAAGATCGATATATTTGCTTGCGCACAGTGTGGCTACTGTGTCAAGAAATGCCCTGTATATAATGTGGTTAACTGGGAATCCTACTCGCCAAGGGGAAGGCTCTATCTTCTAAAACAGCTTCAAGAGGAAAACAAATCCTTCATAGGTAAGTTAGTTTCAAAGGACAAGCTCGACATCAAAGAGGTCGTTCAGAGGATCTACGATTGCGCCATCTGTGGTAGGTGTGAAGTAGCCTGCCACTTAGAGCTGAACCTACCAACCCTTTGGGCTAAGGCTCGAGAAGCCTTCTTTTCGATGGGTGTAGCCCCGCAGCTCCTAACCCAAGTAGAGACTACGATACTCAGTAGGAAGAACGTCTTCGGAATGGATGCTGAATCTAGGGGAGACTGGGTGATATACACTGGTGTAGACGCTCCTGTGAAGAAGGATGCTGAGATAGCGTACTTCGTAGGGTGTGTTACCTCATACTCTGGTAGGGTGCAGAGCGTAGCTCAAGCTATCGCAAGTATATTGAATCACGTGGGCGCTAACTGGACTCTGCTGGATGGAGAATGGTGCTGCGGTCACCCGCTATATGTTAGTGGTGCTGTCTCAAAGTATAGAGAGTTGGCTGAGCATAATGTAAAGGCTATTAAATCCACAGGCGCCAAGATCGTCGTCACTGGCTGCCCAGGCTGTAGGCTTGCTTTAGCCGAAGAATACCCAGCCATCTTGGGCTATAAACCAGACTTCGAGGTGTTGCACTTCACTCAGCTGCTAGACAGATGGATAGCTGAAGGGAAGATCAGGGTTGAGAAGAGCGAAGATCCTGTAACCTACCACGATCCTTGCGAGCTAGCCAGATTAGGTGGTGTAATCGAACAACCGAGGCGTGTTATATCAGCCCTAACAAGCAAATTTATCGAGCCGCTTGAGCGGGGTAGAGATGGTATGTGCTGCGGGTCAGGAGGTATGCTCAAAGCTACCAACCCCACTTTATCAGCAACAATTGCTGAAATGCGTCTCAACTCCCTACTAAACACAGGGGTGAATACGGTTCTCTCAGCTTGCCCAACCTGTGACCAATCCCTTGCTGAAGCTGCGGTTAAAGCGCAGAATGTTAGGGTCGTGGACCTCACGCAACTACTAGCCGAAAGACTTGGGTTAATGTAGAGAATCTTACCGTAATCTCTTTAAGAGGGTTTAAACGGGAGAGCGGTAGGATTGGAGTCCCCCGAGTATGTTCGCACGAGCTTAGCTGGCGCTATGACACTAGGTTTCGTGCCCGGCAGATTTTATAGGGACGCCAAGTCCTACTGCTTGAATCTCCTATTAACCTATAGAGATGGTTGTGCGGGTAGATGTGCCTATTGCGGACTTTCACGCACCCGCCTACCAGACACCCCCTGGTCTGAGCGGAGCTTCATCAGGGTCGATTGGCCTGTTGTTAGGCTTGATGATGTTGTTGAAAGGCTGGCTAACGGTGCTTGCCCTTACGTCGAGCGGGTCTGCGTCTCTATGGTAACTAATGGTCGGGCACGTAAAGACACAATAACCGTTGTTGAGAAGATTAGAAGGGTCTTCGACCAGATCTCAGTTCTGATAACACCCACAATCGTAGATAGAGCGTGGTTGAAGGAAGTTCACGAGGCTGGTGCTGATATGATCGGTGTTGCAGTTGACGCTGCTACACCGAGTCTCTTTGATGCGTTAAGGGGTAGGGGGGCAGGTGGTCCTCATAGGTGGGAGCGTTACTGGAGCATCTTAAAGGAGGCTGTAGATGTCTTCGGAAGGTATAACGCTGGTGTGCATCTGATCGTGGGGTTAGGTGAGCGGGAATGCGACATGGTTAACGCGATACAACGCGCCTATGATCTCGGAGCACTAACCCATCTCTTCTCATTCTTCCCAGAAGAGAAGTCTCCAATGGAGAACTACCCGCAGCCCCCGATAGGTCAGTATCGGAGAATACAGCTCGCCAGATATCTAATCAACAAAGGTTTGGTCAGAGCTGAGCATATGGAGTTTGATGAGAGGGGTAGGATAGTCGACTTCGGTGTTGACGAAACTACTTTAGAGGAGAGCATCGAATGCGGCACACCCTTCATGACCTCTGGTTGCAGAAGCAGGAATCGAGAGAATGCATGCAACAGACCCTACTCAAACTCAACACCATATCAAGCGCTAATAGGTGAGATAAGGAACTACCCCTTCCCACCGACACCTGAAGATATTAAGATCATAAAGATGCAGCTTTGGGATTACTCAGATATCCCGGTTAAACGCTGGATCGAAGCGCCTGAGCTGGTGGATGAAGTGGAGTAATGGATTTAGTGGATATTTGCTTTCAGCAGCCCTTCGCCTCCCTAACAAACTTGTTCAGCAAAGCGGAGCAGATCTTTAAGCAGAACTTCGGTAACAGGCTCTACCTCTACGCCCCAGGTATGGTGAGTTACGAAACAAGCTACTGCAGAAGCAACCCCCTATCTTTCCCAGCGATATCCGTTACTGGGCGATGGTGCTACCTCAACTGCGAGCACTGCGGAGGTAAACTTCTTGAGAGCATGTTCCCTGCTGGCTCCCCTGATCAACTCTACCATCTTATGAAGAAGCTTATTGAGAAGGGTGCTAAAGGCTTCCTGATAAGCGGAGGCTCCAATAGAGAGGGGTATGTGCCGCTCGAACCCTTTTTACCGATGGTAGCTAAGATTAAACGTGAATTCCCTATTGAGGTGGTCGTCCACTGCGGATTAGCCCCACCACCTTTGGTAGACGCGTTGGCAGAGGCTGGTGTAGATGGGGTGTTAGTAGATGTTGTAGGCTCAGACCTAACCTTAAAACAGGTCTGCCACCTCGAACAGCAAGTAGAGGTGTTCGAAGACCTTCTGAAGAGGCTTTCAGACCACTCCCTACCAGTGGTGCCGCATATCGTGGTAGGGATGCACTACGGCAAGATCTTGGGGGAGAAAGCGGCTTTAGAGATCGTTTCAAAGTTTCAACCAGCTGCGGTTGTTATAGTAGCCTTAATGCCTCTAGAGGAAACGGGCATGATGCACACAAAACCACCATCACCACAAGACATTGGTAGGGTTATGTTGGCTGCTAGGCTCTTATTACCTAACACACCGATTGTGCTCGGCTGCGCCAGACCAAGAGGTGACTCACGGGTGTCAACAGATGCCTTGGCTGTGAGGTGTGGTGTTAACGGTGTAACATATCCTAGTGATGCGCTATTCACCATATGCAAGCGTAGAAACATTACTCTTATCTTTTCAGAGAAGTGTTGTAGTCTGATCTGGAAAGATATATCTAAGCGGGTTAGTGAAGCGGGTCTCTGCCTATGAGGCCAACGTGGAGGCTTTTGGATACGGGTCTAAGGACAGCCGCTGAAAACATGGCTTTAGACGATATAATACTTGACTGCAGAAGTAGGGATTTGGTTCCAGACACATTAAGGTTCCTTAGATTCAGCCCTCCAGCTGTCCTCATAGGTTACCACCAAGACGCGCAGCACGAAGTCAGATTCGAATACGTTAGGGCTCACGGAATAGATGTGAATAGGAGGATAACTGGCGGAGGAGCGATCTACTTCGATGAAAACACCATCGGCTGGGAGGTTATAGCATCAAAGGATTCGATAAAGAGTTGCGGCGGGGTCGAGGGCCTCTTTGAATATATGTGTAGAGCGCCGATACTAGCCTTGAAGAAACTCGGTTTAAATGCGGAGTTCAGACCGAAGAACGATATAGAGGTTGAGGGGCGGAAGATCTCTGGAACAGGAGGAACTGAGCGCGGAGGCGCCTTCCTCTTCCAAGGTACTCTATTAACAGACTTCGACATAGAATCTATGATCAAGTCGCTTAAGATCCCAATCGTTAAGCTGAAGGATAAGGAGATAAAGTCTGCGAAGCAGAGAGTAACCTGCATAAAGTGGGAGATCGGCTACACACCACACTACGAGGGCCTCAAGCGTCTCCTTGTGGAAAGTTTCTCAGAGGTCCTGGGTGTGGATTTTAAAGAGGAGGGGTTGAGCGAAGAGGAACAGCGCCTCCTACAAGAGAGGCTGCCCTACTTCCAGTCAGAGGATTGGCTCTACTTAGATCGAAGAGCACCAGAAGAAGCGGGTGTGCTCAGAGCTGTGGATAAAGCTAAAGGCGGCTTGGTTGAAGTAGCGTTAACCATAGATAAGAGGGCTAAGGTGATCAAATCTATACTCATCACAGGGGACTTCTTCGCATCACCCATGAGAGGTATATTGGATCTTGAGGCAGCGCTCAAATTCACGAGCTACGAGAAAGAAGAACTCGAAAAGAATGTTAAGAGGGTGTTTAGAGAGAAAGGTTTAGAGATAATCGGCGTGGAGCCCGATTTCATAGTCAACCTAATTATGCAAGCCGTAAACAAGACCAGCCTTGAAGCCTTCGGCTTAACCCTAGATGAAACAAATCAAGTAAACGCTGTCAACCTAGATTCATCGCCTTTGCTGAATCATAAATGGGGTTATCTGCTGCTGCCCTACTGCTCAAAACTTGTGAGCTGCGAATACCGTAAAGAGGAAGGGTGTGTGCAGTGTGGTCTGTGTAGTGTTGGTGAAGCATATAAGCTCGGGTTAGAAGCCGGTTTGACCGTCAAAACGATCCAAAGCTTCGAGCACCTCATGGATGTGCTGAAAGAGATCAAGCAGAAGGGCTTAGCCTACATAGGATGCTGCTGCGAAGCATTCTTCACAAAGCACCTCGAGGAGCTAAGGGAGACTGGTGTCCCAGCCCTACTCCTAGACATCGACGACAAAACTTGCTACGAGCTGGGTAAGGAGGATAAAGCCTACATAGGATCGTTCGAGGGTCAGACAACCCTCAAACTACCCATACTTACAAAGATACTAAGCACCTTAAAGTGTAAGTCAGTTGAGCATAGAGTATGATGTGCTAATAGTAGGTGCTGGACCAGCCGGCTCAGCGGCAGCCATAAAGTGCGCAGAAGCGGGGCTAAGTACGCTCTTTATCGATAGAGCCGCTTTAGGTAGGCATAAGCCTTGTGCAGGTATCTTAACAAACGTGGCGACCTACGTGCTGGATGAGCTGGGTCTAAGATTACCCTCAAGTCTGCTTAGCGAACCCGGCGAGCTCGGCATCTTCTATGTTCCACCTAGCGGTAGAGTAAACGGTGGGGAGCTAAAGAACTACCACGTCTTTAATTTAGAGAGGGATCTTTTTGACAGATGGCTTGTAGAGAAGGCTGTAGAAGCGGGCGCTCATCTCCAAACAGAAACAACCCTCGTAGCACTCAACCAAGGAGATCGTGTAGAAGCAGCATTGGAAACAGCAGACGGCATCAGAAAGGTAAAGGTTGGCTATCTCATAGGGGCTGACGGAGCTCTCTCTACCGTGAGAAGATACTTGGAGAGCAGACATCAGCCTCTCCTAACAGTAATACAAGAGTATTGGGAAGCTGAGGGCGAATTCGGAGACTACTTCTACACAATACTGAACACAAAGATAACCCCAACCTACGGCTACCTACTAAAGAAGAGGGGCAGCCTAATAGTAGGAACAGGCTCTATAAAACCTAAGCAAGCAATTGAAAGTTTAGGCTCACTAAAGGATTGGCTATCTAAGGAGTTCAGCTTTAGACCTTTGGTGCTCAAGAAGAGGGAGGTAGGTTTCTTACCCTATGGTGATTGCTATCTGGGTTGTGGAAGAATTCTTCTAATAGGCGATGCAGCAGGGCTATGTAACAGATTTTCTGGTGAAGGGATAAGATTCGCTTTAGAAAGCGGGATAGCGGCAGCAGAATCTGTTAAGAAGGCGGAACACAGCGACGCAGCTGCATTAGAATTTTATAAGCAGCAGATGCAACCACTACTAGACTTCGTTAAAGAGACTACACACCTCCATAGCAGAGACGACGTGTGGCGAGAAGAATTTGTCTTAGCGGAGCTAAAACGCTATAACCTATGGTAAATGATGCTGTTTGGCTCTTTCAGCATCTAAAACCTCTTATGCGCACTGCAGCCCATTCACCCTTAGATGTGGACCGCCTTCTGAGACTCTACATCCTTTCTCTAAGTTAGGTCTGAGTTGGATGATTCTGCCAACAGCATCGATGCGCTTTAAGATAGTCACGATATTACCCCTCACCTTGACTTGCTTAAGGGGTGTCTTCAACTCCTTATTCTTAACCATATATGCTATTTCAGGTTTGAGTTCAAAGGTTCCGTCTGAGAGGTCGACATCACACCTAACAACACCCTCAATATAGATGCCGCTACGCATATCTTGAATCATTTCGTCCACCTTCCAATCTGAAGACTTAAAGTAGATGTTGCTCATCATCGGCGTCGGTGCAGTTCTCTCACCCCTTGCATTACCGGCTTCACGCCCATCCGATGCTGTTAATCTTGTGTGAAGGGCGCTCACCTCATCCCTAGAGAGGAGGACCTTCCTCCTACCCCTCACCCCTTCTGAATCCCATGTGAAGGAGCCGTAGCCGTTAGGTAGAGTCGGGTCGTCTATTACAGCAACGTCCTCAGCGAGATCAAGCCCAACCAAATTTTTCACCCAACCTCCTCCTTCGAGAAGATGTGCTACTTCGTGGGCCAAAGTCCCAGCTGCCTCGCAATCCAAGACGACCTTGAAGTGCTTGCCTCTCTCTAGAGGTGGTAGTAGCGATGCTTGAAGCTGATCCGCAGCTCTACGCGCAAGCTTATCGACGATCGTCCCCCAGTCTCTACGCTTTAAAACGTCAAGCCCGCCTAGCCCACCGACTACACAGCTGGCATAACCTACTCTAAACCACCTTGCAACGAGGTAGATGACGAGATCTGTCAAAGGTATTTCTTCACAGACCTCAGTCCCCTCAGATGTAAATAGACTGCTGTGGACTTCGGTGTGAGAGAGTATAAGCTCTGAGCGGGCATAGAGAGAGCCTAGACGCTCCCTTAATCTAGCTGAAAGATCCTTAAGAAACACAGCAGCCTCACTTCCCTCAAACATTTCAGAAGCAAGGTGCCGCTTACACCCGACTTCAACCCCTACTGGAGCCAAAGTGACTGGCTTCGCCTGTAGCCGCGCAAGCTTCTGGGCCTTTAACATAACTGACCTAATACTTTCACTGTCGATCTTTGAGGATGATGCTACACCGTAACCGCCTTGAGCAACCCTACACGTGACGAACTCCACACTTTCACTGATCTCTTCAAAAGACTCTTCTCTCAAAGCGATTTGCCAACACGTTTCCCTATGGTAGCGAAGGTCGATGTAGCCCCCACCAGACCACGCTCTCAAATAACTCTTTAAATCAGGCTGGGGGTACTGCAGCATCATTAAAAGATAGATTAGGAGAGGCTTATCAACATTAACTCGAGCTCTCTACAACTAGGTGCGCAGAATGCTAGCGCGGCTACGTAGGGAGAGCAGAAACTACAAAGCATATGCACTTTGTTAATAAATGATAGGAGAGAGATTAGAGGCCCCTCTACTCCGGAACATAATCCGGGTAGTGGATTTCTGTAGGCTCCCAGTCTGGCAGCTTTCCAGCTAGATATGCTTCGTATCCTGAGAGATCTAGTAACCCGTGCCCAGAGTGGTTGAACACGATTACCTTCTTCTCACCTGTTTGTTTGCACCTCTTCGCCTCATCGATCACAAACTTTATCTCATGCGCAGATTCTGGTGCTGAAATTATCCCCTCGGTTCTAGCGAAGATCGTCGCAGCCTCGAAGATCTCGTTCTGGGTGTATGCGACTGATCTCACGTATCCTTTGACTATTAGGTATGACATGATGGGCGCCATGCCGTGGTACCTCAGCCCACCAGCGTGTATAGGTGGTGTCCTGTAGTCTTTACCTAAGGTCAGCATCTTCAGCAGCGGCGTTGTGCCAGCGGTGTCTCCAAAGTCATAGGTATATTTTCCTCTTGTGGTGTGTGGGACAGCACGAGACTCGCAAGCTACAAACTCTATGTCACGCTTCTTCTTAATCTTGTCAGCAACGAAGGGTAGACAGAAGCCACCGAAATTAGAGCCACCACCTATATTTCCAGCCATAATATCTGGCCCCTCTTCCCCAAATAATTCAAGCTGCTTCTTCACCTCCAAACCTATCACAGTCTGGTGCAACAGAACGTGGTTTAATACGGAGCCGAGGCAGTACCTAGCCTTCTCATCAGTAAGCACGTCCTCAATAGCCTCACTGATAGCTATACCGAGTGAACCTGGGTGGTCGGGCTCCTTCTCCAAGAGGCTTCTCCCAAATTTCGTTCGGTTACTTGGTGAAGAGTAGACTTCTGCCCCCCAAGTCTCCATCATTATCCTTCTACCCGGCTTTTGTCTATAGCTCGCAGCAACCATGTAGACGGTGCATTTTAGACCAAATAGGGCAGCTGCCATAGCTAGGGCTGAGCCCCACTGCCCTGCACCTGTCTCTGTCACAACCCTCTCTCTACCCTCTTTCATATTATAGTAGGCTTGGGCTATAGCTGTGTTCGGTTTGTGGCTACCAGCCGGAGTAACCCCTTCCCACTTATAGTATATTCGAGCTGGAGTATCAAGGTATTCCTCAAGCCTCGTAGCCCTTATCAGCGGTGTGGGCCTCGCTATAAGCTTGTAGCACTCTAAAACCTCATCAGGTATAGGTATGTAACGCTGCGTCGAAACCTCTTGAGCTACTAACTCTTTAGCGAAGATCCTAAAGAGCGGCTCGGGAGACATAGGCTTTAAGGTAGTAGGATCTAGAGGCGGTGGTAGGGGTTCGGGAAGATCAGCTTGGATGTTATACCACTGGGTGGGGATTTCGTCTTGTGGTAAGAATACTATTTTATTCTTCGGCATATGGATTTTCGCCAACGCTATTCACAAAAGGCTTCTTTAATGAACATTTTTAAATCTTTCTGAACAAAAACGTACATATGGTAGATGGGGAAGATTGTAACTCAACAAATTCTTCTACGAAGTTTGGCGTCCTCT
Organism: uncultured Nitrosopumilales archaeon; assembly: GCA_964421575.1. Classification (GTDB taxonomy): domain Archaea; phylum Thermoproteota; class Nitrososphaeria; order Nitrososphaerales; family JAAOZN01; genus JAAOZN01. The sequence goes on along the minus strand of CAYQXI010000105.1, from coordinate 12,060 downwards.
AAAGTACAAAAATATACAATAACGCTTATAAATGAACTTTAGTAGACCAATTGTGGGATTAAGTTATGCAAAGACCCCCTCAAGAGAAAGAATTAACGGATAGTGTTATGCAAAAGATACTTACACATCACATTTTAAATGAGTTTAAGAGTTCAGATCAAAGTTTTGCTTGCAAGTTTGGTTGTGGGAGGTGTTAGTAAGGAGGAGTTGGCGGTTATTGCAAGTAGGTGCGGAAAGTTCACTTGCGGTTAAGACCTGTTGGTGGATGTCCCATGCATACCTGCAGAACTGCCTTAGGTGTTATGACATTAAATGAAAGCACAGTTAACGGCATTGTTGCGTCGTTGGAACCGCTACTAGCGAGGCTGAAAAACAGGGCTGAGGCTGATGAATATGTCTGAAAAACTTAGTGAAACGCTAAGGTGTAGGAAAGCTTTAGTGACCTTCTTAACGGTGGGTGACCCTCTCGCTTGGGATGGACAAGTAATGGATGCTTTGGCTTCAGGTGGTGTTGACGCCTTTGAATTAGGTATACCAACACGCTTGGCAAAGTATGACGGCCCGACTATAAGAGCATCGTATAGGAGAGCTCTTGGAAGCGGGGTTGATGAGAGATGCGCAGTATCGCTCCTCCAAGAAGTTAAAGGCTTAGCACACCCTATACTCTTCACATATTATGAGGCCGCCCTATCTTATGGTTTAGAAGACTTAATGGGCAGTGCTGCAAAGGCAGGTATTAAGTGTGTCCTTTTTCCAGACCTCTTAATAGATTATCCTGAAAGTTTAGAAGAGTACATCAAGATCTGCGAAAAATACAACCTTGAGCACGCGTTCTTCATCACCAGCTGCTTTCCACACCGTCTTATCGTGAAACTTGCAAATCTCGAGCCTTCATTCATTTACCTCGGTTTAATGGCTTCAACAGGTATACTTCTACCCGTAGCGATCAATAGAAACATTAGGATAATTAAGAGTTTAGTAGGTGAGACACCTCTCCTAGTCGGTTTTGCTTTAAGCAGCCCACAACAAGTCCGCCTCTGCGTTAATGCTGGCGCCGACGGCGTGGTTGTAGGCAGCGCTATCTTAAAACTTCTGGAAGAAGGGTTTAGAAAGTCAAATCTTAAGAACTTCGTCGCAGGTCTGAAGGAAGCTTTGTTAGGTGGATCATGATGACTCAATTACCGCGAAGATGGTATAACATTGTTCCAGATCTTCCGAAACCCCTACCACCTCCTAGGGACCCTGATGAGGAGGATTTCTCAAGGATCGAAATCCTACCCAAACTCTTCCCTAGTAATTTGATCGATCAAGAGTTTACGGCAGAGAGTTTCGTAGAAATACCGAGAGAAGTTTTGGAAGTTTATGCGAAGATGGGCCGACCTACCCCTCTTCTTAGAGCGAGAAATCTGGAAAGATACCTCGACACTTCAGCAAAGATCTACTATAAACGTGAGGATTTAAGCCCAACCGGTAGCCACAAACTCAACACCTCAATACCACAAGCCTACTATGCTAGATGCGAAGGTGTTCGTACGCTTGTAACAGAGACGAGCGCCGGCCAATGGGGCTCAGCATTGGCACTTGCGTGCGCGCTCTTTAACCTCAGATGTTTAGTGTTTATGACTAGGAGCAGCTACATTCAAAAGCCATATAGGAAGATTATGATGACCCTCTATGGGGCTGAGGTTGAAGTAAGCCCTAGTGACAAGACTGAGGTTGGTCGAAAGCTCCTTGAGAAAAACCCGCAGCACCCCGGCTCGCTCGGCATAGCGATGTCAGAAGCGGTTGAAACTGTCTTGAAGAATGGTGACGCCAAGTATGCTGTTGGGAGCGTGATGAACTTTGTTCTCCTACACCAAACAATAATCGGGCTGGAGACAGTAGGGCAGCTTGAGGAGATCGGTGAGGAGCCTGACGTAGTGATTGGCTGTGTTGGTGGTGGTAGTAATTTCGCAGGCTTCAGCTACCCGATGATAGGGAAGAAGCTTAGAGGCGAAGGGTTCGAGCAAACGGATTTTATAGCTGTTGAGTCTGAAGCATCACCCAAAATGACTAGAGGGAAATACACTTATGAGCACGGCGATTCGGCTGGCTACCTACCTATGTTTAAAATGTATACCGTTGGCAGAAGCCACATACCACCAGCAATCTACGCTGCTGGCTTAAGATATCATGCTGCAGCACCGACCCTATCAACCTTAATAAAAGAAGGTATCGTTAAACCAGTAGCCTACAACCAAGAGGAGGTATTGGAGGCTGGAAGAATATTTGCGAAGACCGAAGGTATTATTCCAGCGCCTGAAACAGCCCACGCGATAAAACACGTAATCGAGGAAGCAAAAACTTGTAGAAGGAGAGAGGCGAATAGAACGATAGTCTTCTGCTTCAGCGGCCACGGACTACTAGATCTTACAGCCTACGAAGGTTACGACTAGTAGATTAGGACTTTATCAACACCTTTGATCCTAAGCACATCCTGCACAAGCTCCCCGGGTATCTTACTTTCAGCTATGAGGGTGAGTCTAGGTTCTGGTGAAAGCTCCGGGTCATCAACTATAGCCTGCCTTATGCTGATGCCTCTCTTTGCGAGCAGCGTTGCTGCTTCAGCTAGGATACCCGGGGTTCGCGCATCTTTAGGCACGATTTCTAATGCACCGAAGCCGAGAAACTTTACTAAATCTTTTAGAGAGTGGCCTGCGTTGCGCAGGTTTTGGAATAGTGGGCGTAGTGTTTCGTCTTTTTCAATGGTTTGAATCGTTTGAGTTACGGTTCTACGGTCAACACCAGCCAACCTAGCTATCTCAGCCTTCGATATCGCTATGTTGTTGCAAAATATCTTTCCGCTTTTTACGCTGAAGCCGTTCTCTATGAGAACTCTCGCTACCCTAAGCCTTTCCGGGTAGCTCGATAACTTCTTCTCTATCACACTCCACATACTCACGTTGCTTATCGTTTACAGTTACATATTTCTTTATCTATTTTTAAGCGGTTTTTGTTCGCAAAGTCTCATCTAAAAAGCAAGCCGATTGAACATAAAACCGGAGTTCTTTTTCTAGTAGGCTTAAATAAGCTAGAGGAAGGATAAAATGGTATGAATTATCTGCTTACTGATCGAGTTGAACTTGTGGCAGCGTGGCTTGAAATGACCATAAACGAACTTGTATCTTTGGGGAAGGCATCGGTGCGTTCGTGGGAGGTAACTTGGCTAAGACTGTGGCATCTTCTTGTGAGGTTTGATGGAAATTGAGCTTTAGAGATCTTTGGCTAGCTCCTACACCAAATATTAGTATCTTCATCGAGGGCGAGGCGCCGAAGGTAAGTGTGTTTGGGGTGCCTTTTGATGCGACTTCCACGTATCGAGCGGGTTCGAGGTTTGCACCAAACGCTATAAGAGAAGCCTTCCTCAACGTAGAAGTCTACTTTAGAGACCTCAACGTGGATTTAGAGAAGGTGTGCATAGAAGATCTAGGTAATCTTAAGCAGACGGGGAGTGTGCAGAGTATGGTTAGGGCTGTGCAGAAGATTACAGAGGAGCTACTGCAGCAAAACAAGCTTCCAGCAATACTTGGGGGTGAACATACCCTCACCTACGCCTCTTACTTGGCAACTAGAGGCTCGATGCTTGTAGTCTTTGATGCCCACTTGGATCTAAGGGACGAGTTTGCTGATATGAGGTTAAGCCACGCAACCTACCTGAGGAGGCTGCTGGAAGAAGTAGATACTGATGTGATAGTCATAGGTGCACGAGCCGCGTCGAAAGAGGAGTGGGAGTTCGCTGAAAAGAAGAGAGTGAAAGTGATACCCCCGCCATCAGAAGACCGCTCCCTACAAGATTATGTAAAAATGGTTAGATCGACCATTGGGCAAAGAAGCATATATGTGAGCATAGACCTCGATGTGGTAGATCCAGCATACGCGCCTGCGGTAGGGAACCCTGAACCAGGAGGTTTAACCTCCAGGGAACTCTTGACAATCTTAGGTGCTTTAAAGGGTTACAGATTCGTGGGTTTCGATATTGTGGAGCTAGATCCACAACTGGATACAGGTGCTTCGGCTGCTTTAGCTGCTAAGGCTCTTGCCTTGCTCATCGCGCTTGCTTCTAAGTGAAGCGCGGTCTTTGGCTGAGAAGGGTTGGTAGTGGTAGGGGTAAGTAAGGTTTATCGGCTGTCTGCTCGTGGATAACTTTGATAAGATCATCTATAGTCATCTGCCTCATTGTTCTGTTCACCCTATCGCGGACTTGAAGTGTGTTTGAGGAAGCCTCTTTCTCACCATATACTACAATATAGGGTACCCACTCCTTCTCAGCCTCCCTCACCCTCTTCTGCACCGTCTCCTCCCTATCATCCACATCACAACGCACACGGGACTTGTTGATCTTAGCCGCTAAAGCGCAAGCCGCCTCTACATAGCTGGAGGTTGTCGGTATAAGTCTGAGTTGAGTAGGAGAGAGCCATAATGGTAGGGTAGGTGTGCCACCACTTTGGGCGACTCTATGCGCCTTTTCGAGCAGCGCGTATATGCACCGCTCTATCGCACCCGAAGGTGAATTGTGGAGTATAAGCGGATACTTCATTGCACCATCTTCATCCATATACTGTATCCCGTATCGCTTAGCGTTTTCGACATCGATCTGGTCAGTAGATAGAGCTGAAGCCTTACCTAAGTTATCGATAAAGTTGAATTCCCATTTAAAGACAAAGTAGAAGAAGCGTTCACTCCACATCTCAAGTAGAGCAGGTTTACCAAATTTGCGAACCAGCTCCGCAAAAAACTCTTTGTTCTCCCTATAGAAGTCTTCGGTAGCTCTGATTGCAAGCTCATAATCATCTTTCGTTAAACCTATACCTGCAAGCACACTCATTGAGAGCTCGAACCTCTTCAATACTTCACTCTTTGCCTGTTCTAGGTCTTTGCAGAAGGCGTGGCAGTCTGGCATGGTGAAGGCTCTTAGCCTCCTTAACCCAACGAGTTCGCCACTCTTCTCTCTCCTGAAGCTGTATCTTGTAAGCTCATAGAGCCTAAAGGGTAGATGCTTGTATGAGATCTGCATGTCCTTAGCCATAAGGAACTGGCCGAAGCAGGCGCTGAACCTCAAGAAGAGTTCCTTATCCTCAGATCTAACCACATACTGCCGAGCCGGAAACCTGTTAAGGTAGTCGGATAAAGCCGGGTGTTTTATATCATACATCACAGGGGTCTCAACTTCAACACCACCGTATTCACGGACCATCTGCGAAACATATCTCTCAAGAAGCGCCTTGATCAACCTACCTTTGGGGTAAAACCTGAGGTTACCCGCATCAGAGCCTGGTTCGTAGCCTACAAGCCCAAGCCTGACCATCAACTCAACGTGTGGTGGCTCCTGCTGAACAACTCTGCTCTTCGCTATCTCATAATCTGTCAACTCCTTGAGACGCTTGTGTTTGGTGAAGTCAAAGCTCTCAGCAGGCACCAGCTTCCCCTCTACATCTATTACATACCATCTTGATACGAGTTTTTCCTCAGCCTTCAAGGCTTGCGAAACAGCCTCGCCAGCAGTAGCGGCCACTTGTATTGATCTGGACTGCTCAGCAAGAGGATGCCCCTTCACTTTGATGGTGAAGGCTTTGTTCCAGCCGAAAGGTGCTTGGTTAACCTCTAAGCCCAGTCTTCTGAACTCCTCCACCATCATCTTGATGAGTTTAAGCGCGGTAGTAGGTGGGGCGAGGTTACTGCTGAGATGAGCATAGGGGTAGATGAGTACCCTATTAACGCCTAGGTTACGCAGCGAATCTTTGGTTGAGGATACTGCTTGAAAGACGGTATTCTCGTTATCCTGCTCCTCTACTGCTGTGAAGAGCACAACCACATCGTTAAAGCGATAAGGTTTCTGCTCAGTTTCCTCAGCAGCTTCTATCTCTTTTCTGATTGGCTCATACTCGATAAAGTCTGCGTGGAGCTGCAGTATCTTCATACACTCCGCCTGCCATACACCAAAATTATAGGTTTTCCTGTTCTAAGCAAACCTAACCCTATCTAACTCTCGCTCCTTCTTTGTAGCCTTCTTCCAAGCTTTATAGTGTTGGCTGCAGAGATACACCCTCCTACCCTCTCCAACAACCTTAAGACCTGAGACCTTATCTCTACTGAGTGAGCGCTCAGCATCAGCACCACAACCATCCACACTACACTTAACGCCGCGCTCTACTTTACCCAAGGCTCCACCACAACTAAGTTATAGGAGAGGAGTATATAACTTAGAGGATAGAAAGTAGGGGTTATGCTTAACAAAATCCGTAAGATCATAGAGCCCCTGACAACGAAGATAGGTGTAGCGGCTTCTAAGACACACATACCACCCTCAGGCTGGACAGCCCTAAGCCTACTAGCAGCACTCGCCTCATCTTACTTCTACGCGCTACAAAGCATCAACACGATAGTATATGCGGGTGTTATGCTGCTGCTCTCTGGCTTCTTTGATGTTGTTGACGGTGCGGTTGCTCGAGCCACAAATAGGGTTTCTAATGTAGGCGCTTATTTAGACTCATCTTTAGATCGGTTAGCCGAAGTTGCGGTCTTCACAGGTGTTATGCTTGGTGGCTACGCCCCTGCCTACTTGGTTTTATTAGCGCTATCTTTCTCGTTGCTTGTAAGCTATTCTAGGGCTAGGGGCGAGTCTTTGGGTGTTAAGGTGTTCGGCGTAGGTGTAGGGGAAAGGGCTGAAAGGATTATTGTGCTCGCCGTGCTAACCTTAGCGGGTTTCGTGTATTGGGGTGTAATCGCAGTGTTAGTCTTAGCGCTAATAACCTATGTACAAAGGTTTGTCTACGTAGCGAATGTTCTGAGGAAGTCTTTCTAAACTATTTGAAGCGTCTCTCTTCTTTCGCCCTAACCTTAACTAACCCATAGTGGACTGCGCAGGATACACAGTAGTATTTAATCGTCTTTGGTGCTGCGATGTACGCTCCAGCAGATTTTAGTTCTTTAGCCAAGGTTGGTTCGACAAGACTTATTCTTGTTGTAACCTTCTTAGCCTTATCTCTAGGTATAAGATGACCGCAGTTACTGCAGTGAACAAAATCAGACCTACCCTTACCACCTTTCGACCTTCCTCTGCTCTTCCTCTTCTTGGGCATTTCTTACACCACAGCTAGCACACAGATGCCAGATTAAAATCTTGCTACTCTTTGCTCCTGAGAGCAACGAAAAAGGATGCTTCCTCTCCATATAAACTTTTATCCGGTCGCAAAATAGAAATACCCTCGCCTAAATGGAGAGAAGGGGGAAGCTATATGCCCATAACAGATGTAGCAAAAAAGCAGCTAGCCCAGAAGAGGAAACTCTTCTTCAAGATCTGCCTAAGATGCGGAAAGAAGAACGCGATAACAGCAACCAGATGTAGAAGATGCCGTAGCGACGACTTAAGACTAAAGAACAGAACCCTAGGCGCCAAGAAGTAGCGCAAAATCGAGAATAACAACTAACCCCAAATTTAGATAAAGGGCCGGTAGTCTAGCTCGGCAGGACGTCGCTCTCACACGGCGAAGGTCGCCGGTTCAAATCCGGCCCGGCCCATCTAAACCTCATTTTTATATCGCTTTGCTGCTGGTACTTCGTATAATTCTCCTTCTTCTGATAGAATTAGGACGTTACCACAAGTTAGGCACTTAAAATATTTGTTTACTCCTTTCTCACCCTTCTGCTCCCCAATCAACTCTATCCTATCATGCGGGCACTTCCACCCCTCTGACATAGCGTCTTCCAACACAAGCGGATAATTTATGTGTATCGTAATATACTTTTACCAAGATTCAAGTTGCTCTCCTTCACTCAGCTCCGTTTAAAGCATAGCTAAGGATTTTACAAATAAGCGTAGATTATACTTTAAGAGCCCCCAGCTGCTGGTTAATTTAACAAAACTACGCTTTATTCGCTGCTAAGTTTTATCGCTATAATTTTGGTCTTCATATTATGGGCTTTGTGGCTTCATAGCGATTTCAGAATAGATGTGATGCTTCTCCTTCTGTCCCTTAAGAGGGTTTTTGAAAAGATGTCATGCTCCACTAATCCCTCAAATACTTGGTGTAGGTGCTCTACAAACCCTACTCCACCTCTAGTTAGTTTAAGTTCCACTTTTCGATCTACTTGTAAGTTAGACCCTTTAGGTAATATGATCTTGACAAGTTTTTCTCTTCGTAGGTTAAGGTAGCATGATAACCCTACACAAATTAAGTCCTCTAGCATTATTTTGAAGTCTTCACAGGTTAAAAATACCGCCCAGCTTTTCGATGCTTGGACTCGCCCTATCGTTGTGTTAAGAAGCTTAACGTCAGAAGATAGTTTACTTCCTTTTTTATGTAGTAGACCTGCCCATTGGTAGTGTGGTAAGCCTCCGTCAACCAACCCAAACTCATCACCAATTACCCCGCATATGCCGAAGAAGGGTTCAAGATATGTGAAGGGTGCTTGTAGCTCGACTAAAGCGTAGCGTTCACCAAGTCCTACTACTCTCCCACTATAGGCCTCCTTTTCCTCTAACTCGCCGTCAACGTAATAGGTGTTTGTAATTGCTGGTACAAGAGGGTATCCGCCTGTTGCCCTAATAGGGTCTGAGCGGCTTCGTAACTCGATGTGCATATGCGGGTCAGTCCAAGGGTGGAAGAAGCCGTCTCTTATGAAGCAACCTAAGGGTGTGCCTACATCAATTTCATCGCCCTCCTTCACAGAGGGTTGGATGTGCAGTATCTTAGCCCAAACTTCAGGGTTCTCAGAACACTCTATCAAAATCATATATTCAGTTTTAGGGGCGTTAAACCACTTTGGAACAGGGGGCTCAAAAGGATAAAGTTTTCTAACTTTGCCTTTGACAGGAGAAGGTGCTTCAGAGCCGAACTGTCGTGAGCTGGTGTATATGTCCAAGGCTGCTTGTTTAATATGTGGATGGTAGGGGCTGTTGAAGAAGGAGACGAAGCCATCTGAAGGTGCTGAGATCGTCACACCCTTTGAAGCCGCAACTTCAACCATCAACTAAACCCACCACGCTTCATACTATCTAAAGAAAATTTTATCTTCAACCAAATATAAGCCCTAATATGCGCCCTGGTGGTGTAGGGGTATGGTCCTAAACATGCCCCGCCAAGAGCCCGGTCTAGCATAGGACGCTGTCACCGTTCTGACCCGGGTTCAAAAGAGCGAGCCGGCTCTGAATCTCCCGGCCAGGGCGCTCATACACATAGGCTAACTATTCTATCAGCTAATTCATCTACCAACTCAACCACATTCTTCTGATTTGGTTTAGGTTGTAGAATAAGCGGCACAATGGTTGCGCCCTTCATTGAGGCTTGGAGCATGTTTCTAAGGTGTATGATGCTCCACGGTGTCTCCCTAATAACTAGTATAAGGGGGAGCTTTTCCTCAAGTATCCGTGTAGCCGCTTTCAAGACCAAGTTGTCTGTGCGTAACCACGCGACTCCAGCTAGGGTCTTCATACTACAGGGCGCTATGATCATGGCTTTAGGTAGAAGGTCTGTGAGTTGGTGTTCATCTACCACAACTATATCCGCTAACCTATCTAATTCTATTGGTTTGATCTTAAGTTCGATTTCCGCAACCCTATAGGCTACTTCTGAGACTATGAGCGCTATTTTAACCCTCCTTTGTTTTACCCTCTCAAGTATGGCTGTTGATATTAGTATGCCGCTCGCTCCTGTTACACCGAGGATGATCGTCTCCAATCTGTGAGCTGCCTACCTATTTTTCTTCTAAAAGGATTGTGCTACGCTCCATACTTTACATTTAACTCTACACCCACAGTCATCATTTAGCCATTGGCGATGTAACAAAGTATAGAACTCACACATGTTTGAATCTAAGGTATGAATTCAATAGCGTTATTGCGCACAGGTATGCGTTTCTATGGCTGACTATACTTTCTCAAGATCTCTTCGAATATCTCTAAGCTCTTTTCTTTTCCTTCATAAGAAGGAAGGAACCATGTCATTTCTTGCAAGTTTCTGATAATCACAGGGATCCAATCATAAGGTATGGATATGATGATGTAACCTTCAGGGGGCTCTTTCAAAATCTTGGAACCAAAGGTTAAGCCGCTCACTACATAATTGACTTTTCCGCTGATGAATGGATAAACGAAGAGCCAAGCACACCCCAATACGAACGAGTGTTTAGAGACCCACGGTTCTCCCGTAGAATAACTCATAGCCCTCAAAATTATCTCTGCTTGACTAACATTGGCAGTTATTATTAACAAATCTGGATCAAACGATAATTTATCAATCGGAGAAAATATTACATAATTAACCGTGCCAGGCCTTAAGCGCGGAACGTAGTAATAAAGCCTCGCATTCGCCCGAGGCTCTTGGAAAATTTTCAATTCGGGCCCTATTTGACCGCTTTCAGCGAAGGGTGGGATGTCTTCCATTCCAAGAACTTTTTTGCCGTAACAGACGTCGTTTTCCTTATCTATATAAAATGGTTTATCGTTTTTCTGTGCCAGGCCTACAAGTTCGCAGAAGCGGCATTTGATGTCTAACTTTTCGAAACCCTCCGGCTTCGAGTATGAAAATTTTACAGCAACAGGCTTCCTTTCCAAACCGAGCTTATTAAATATTTCTAAGCCATATCGCTCATTTTTCAATGAGTTACCCCCGCTTCCTTTGCGGGCGTAATCTACTTAAGCCTTTCGCGCAACAGATCTTTTCCCACTCTTACTACAGCCACCTAGCGAGCTGAATACCCTATCTTTCAAAAAGATTGTGCTACACTTAAATATGCATGAGAAGATATTAGGAAATATGCCTTTTTCCGAGTGTGTGTCCAACGTTGGGGAGTTCCCTGTTAGAGCTATCTTTAATCTAGTCGCCAGATCTAAAGATATCATAAACCTCTCTATAGGCGAGCTTGACTTAGCTACCCCAGCCTGCGTAAAAGAGGCTGCTGAGGAGGCAATAGCTTTGAAGCTTAAGAGAGATAACAGTGTAGACGTTGATCCGGAAAACGTGGTTATGCTTACTGTCGGTGCCAACCAAGCGATATTTCGCCTTAACCGCCTTACTCCGTGATGAGGCGATTATCTCAAGCCAGCCTTTGTGCAGTACTCCGTGGTTGCGAAGCATGAACGTGGTGTGACGGTGGGGTTAGTTTAAATAAAGATTACACCATCGACCCGGAGAGTGTACGTAGAGCTTTAATTAAGCGGACAGAGCTCCTTATAATGAACTCACACTCCAACCCAACTGGTGGTGTTAGTGAAAGGAAGAAGGTCGAGGAAGCGATGGCCGCCGCTGTTGAAAACAGTCTGACGGTCGTCTCAGACGGAGTGTATGGGAAGTTTGTATACGAGGGAAGCCATCTTAGCCCAACCAGTATGCCTAGCTTCAAGAAATATGTAGTAACCGTGAATAGTCTATCTAAAGCATACGCTATGGATGGTTGGAGGATAGGTTACATAGCAGCTCCACGTGAGGTTAAAGAGCAGATGGTTAAGGTTCAAATGTATAGATGCGCCTGCGCACCCCTCTTATACAGAAGGCTGCTGTCAAACCCCTACAGCTACAACAGAGCTTCTTCGACGATGTTTTACGCGAATACGAGCGTAGAAAAGAAAGTCACCTCTTCTCGCTTAGTAAGCCTAAAAGTGCCTTCTACCATTCTCAAGAATTTTGGGTGTAAACTCTCCTTCGAGGGATCTGGTATGCGGATGAAAAGAGAGGTCAGTTCCGCCGTTGTATCAAGCTCAGCCTTCGGCAGATTCGGTGAAGGCTCCATATGCATCTTCTAAGCCACCTCTATAGACAAAGTTGAGGAAGGTGCAAGGAGGGTTTGCGCCTCCTAGATTCTGTTGTGAATGTTAAAGAACCACTTAAGCTCTTTAGAGTTAGGTGCCCTTTATGATTAGGGTTACACCTATAGCGGCAGATAGCTTTGGCGTTAGGCCTATGGCTACCTTTATTGAGACCAGCCGTGTGCGCTTACTTATAGATCCGAGCGCGGCTCTGGCTCCTGTGCGCTATGGTTTGAAGCCTCATCTGGTTGAGTGGCAGAGGCTGGATGAATCTTGGA
>CAYQXI010000104.1:0-9781 GCA_964421575.1 uncultured Nitrosopumilales archaeon | reverse complement strand
GGCAGCAAAAGTTTAATATAATTTAAAGCGGGAAATGGATGTGTAGTTTGATCTGCCCTAGGTGTGGTAGCAGTGAAGTGTGGGGAGTTGGGTGGGTCGTGTATTCCAACCGTTGAAAGGGTCATCTTTACTTCTGTAAACGCTGTAAGCGGAAGTTTATAGGTGAAATAATCTCTCCTCCACCAGGTTGGCTGTGAACACGCCCCTGCTTGCAAACAGAGACCCCCGGGGGAGTATATAAACCCAAGTGAAAAGCCAAATACCTTACCTATCCAGCATCGGTAAAGCATCCTACGGCTTTGTAATAGGCTTTAAAACATTGTGAGCCCTATCTCATTGTGATGAGGCCACGTCCCATAGGGGACGGAAGGATGACGAGCTGATGATCGACCCCGATGAGGGGAGGACTAAGGGGTCGGGAGGACGACTGCGGGCTGAAAGAAGACGGGGTGTGAAAACACCCTTTGGATGAGTCAGAATGGGAGAAGGAGACGGTTGGGCGTCTACTGTGTATTGGGTGCAAATACTTCAACCTACAGCACGAAAGCTGCGAATACTGGGATAAATATGACTACGCCTGCGGACTATACTACCCCTACTACCTCGAAGGTGATAACCTTGAGTGAAGAGGTCAAACCAGCACTCCTAACGAGAGCAGAAATAGCCTTCTTGAGAGGTCAGCTAAACCCTAGCCCAGACTTCGCAAAAGCATTAAGATACAGGATCATCAAGAAACTCAAGATCTTCCTCGATCTAGAGCTACCTCTTCTTAAAGAAGCCTCTAAAAACTGGCCGAACCTCGAAGCCACCCTACGACCTTTGGTGACTACTAATAGTCACCTGGTGACTACCTGTAGTTACCTCCAGAACAACGATCTAACGACTTTAATTCTTGGGTGGACCGGGGGGGATTTGAACCCCCGACCTCCCGCGTGCGAGGCGGGCGTATGCACCAGCTTAGCAGCTGCTCATACCACTGAACTACCGGCCCATTTCTTAGGGTGGGGCTGAAGCACAGCCCAACACTTTGCTCGTCATCCCAGCGAAATAGGTCAGATCGCCCGTCGATTGGTTGGGCTGCGCCTCTCCCCCTTAACCTATATGCTATGAGGAATATTACGGTTATCACTAACTTAGTGAAGAGATCTATTATTTTACTGAAGTGTGCAAGGCTTTTAAAGATAGAAGATAAACTTTGGTTACGGTCTCCTGAGAACATTTCTGTTAAATAACTCCTTTTTCTTTCAATTGATTTATTTCTTCGGCGTTCATATTTAATAGATTTTTCAGAACTTCTTCTGTGTGCTGCCCTAACAGCGGTGGTGGAGACCTTACAGTTAGGGATACATCCGAGAATTTAATGGGTATTCCAATCTGCTGAATTACGTCTCCTGTCGGAAGCTTTACTTCCGTCAACATGTCCCTCTCAAAAATCTGAGGATCTCTAAATACTTCGTCTACCGTATTTACCGGACCACAAGGTATATCATTTTTCAAAAGAAGGTCGATCCACTCGTCACGCTTCTTCGCTAGAAAGATTTCGTTAAGGATGAAAACTAACCTCTCCCTATTTTGAACCCTCTTCTGATTCGTTGCAAACTCTGGGTCATCGACCAGCTTTTCTAAACCTAAAACGCAGCAAAACCTCTTCCAAATTTCCTCATTCCCAACCGCTACTGTCAGATATTTATCATCAGCAGCCTTGAAGCATTGGTAGGGCACAATGTTGGGATGCGCCGAACCCATGCGCTTTGGAACAACACGAGTCGCAAAATAGTTTGCCCCAACATTCGTCAAAAGCGAGACGGCCGAATCTAGAAGGGATATGTCAATCCACCGCCCTTTTCCAGATTTCCCACGTGCTATGATCGCTGAGAGAATGGCGATAGCTGCATACATACCAGCACTTAGATCTGTTATTGAGATACACACCTTAACAGGGGGTCGGCTCTCTTCACCTGTAATGCTCATAATCCCACTCATCCCTTGGATTATTATGTCATAGGCTGGTCGGTCCTTATAGGGTCCTGTGTAACCGAAACCAGATATTGAACAATAGATTATGCGCGGATTTATTTTACTAATCTTTTCGTAGTTTATCTTGAGTTTTTCGGTAACCTGTGGTCTGAAATTTTCTATAAAAACATCAGATTTCTCAACCAGTTTATACAGAATTTCTCTGCCTTCCTCGGTTTTCAAGTTGATCGTAACACTCTTCTTATTGCGGTTTACGCTAAGGAAGTACGCACTTTCGCCACCTATAAAGGGAGGACCCCAAGATCTTGCCTCGTCGCCTTTTCCCGGCATCTCTACTTTGATAACTTCAGCACCCAGATCAGCAAGGACCATAGAGCAGAAGGGGCCGGCTAAATCCCGTGACAAATCCAAGATGCGAATATTCTCTAACGGCAAAGCCAAAGTACCACACAACTTTCGCTATTCCCGGCGTTTTTACCCTCGGTTTTAAGTTTTTCGATGGGATTATAAGTTAACAGCACTGCCGGGCTTCATAAAAGTTTAATATATTCGGCTTTATACCATATAATAAGCTTACACCCTAATGTTTAGGTTGTGAAGAGGGTGTAAGTAGGTGATGAAGCATGGGGAAGAGAAAAGTGATAAGTGAAGAGGAGTTAAAGGAGATGGTCTATCCTAGCGAAGGGGAGGTGCTTGGTAGAGTAGTTAAGAGGCTTGGAAGTGACCTTATGGTTGTTAAATGCGCTGATGGTAAGACTAGGATTGGTAGGATAAGAGGGAAGCTTAAGCGTAGGATATGGGTAAGAGATAATGATGTAGTCTTAGTAGCGCCTTGGGACTTTAAAAAAGATGAGCGCGGGGATATAATCTGGCGCTACACAGTAGCCCAAGTAGACCTCCTAAAGTCTCAAGGCTATCTACCATTGGACCTCTGAGATGAGGATAGATGTGGGGCGAAGGAGACTTTCCAGAGGAAGTAAGAGCGAGGATACTTGAGTATGAAAAGAAAAGTAGATACCTTAGGAAGCGCTCAGAAGATTATGAGGTAGTAGAGGATGTTTTTGATAAGAGCACCAAGATGGCGCTCTACAAGCTTATCAATAAAGGTGTGCTCCACATACTTTTAGGCGTAGTCAAGACTGGTAAAGAGTCAAGGGTTTATTGGGGTAAGAAGAGTGATGGCACAGATGTTGCGGTGAAGATCTATCTAACCGTAGCCTCGGAGTTTAGGAGGCGCCTACCATACATAATAGGTGACCCGAGGTTTGTTGAAACAGGTAGAGGCATGCACGATGTAATTGAGGTCTGGGCTAAGAAAGAGTACCGTAACTTAACCGAAGCCTATGAAGCTGGTGTAAAAGTGCCTGAACCCTTCGGTTTGAACCGCAATGTACTTGTTATGCAGTTTATAGGGGAGAACGGCAAACCAGCCCCAACCCTAAGAGAAGTGGAAGAGGTTACTCAGAAAGATTACCGCATGATCATAGAGCAAGTACGTTTACTTTATCAGAAAGCGAAGTTGGTGCACGCAGACCTCTCCGAATACAACATCTTCAAATGGAAGGGTGAAGTCATTTTATTTGACTTTGGCTCCGCTGTAAGCATAGACCACCCTAATGCGGACGAGTTTCTCCTACGTGATCTGGAGAATCTGAATCGATTCTTCGATAAAAACGGTGTGAAGACTTTGCGTATACAAACTCTACTTAAAAAAGTGAAAGGCGAATGAGCTTTGAACAGACGTTAAAAGTACCTTTGGATCGCGTAGGTGTACTGTTAGGTAAGCAAGGTTCTACGAAGGCAGAAATAGAAAAGACTTGTAATGTGTCCCTTGATGTCAATAGTAAAACCGGAGAGGTTACTGTAAGGCTGAAGGGTTCGGTTGAGGAAGCCGAGCCGTTTAAGGCTATAGCCATAATTAATGCGATAGGTCGAGGGTTTTCGCCACAAAGAGCGTTTAAGCTTCTGAGCGATAACTGCGTACTTGAAACCATAGATCTACGTGAATATGTAGGTAGATCTAAAGACGCGTTAACCAGAATAAAAGGCAGAATAATCGGGTTGCAAGGTAAAGCTAGAAGAGTGATGGAAGAGCTAACAGGGACTGAGATCTCTGTTTATGGGCATACCGTAGCCATAATAGGTGAGCCTGAGGGGGTTAGGCTTGCATCAGAAGCTGTAAAGATGCTCGCATCCGGAAGTCAACACAGCACAGTTTATAGGATGCTGCAGAGGGCTAGACAACAAGCAAAATTTGAACGCCTAAAGCTATGGGAGGAGGAGTAGGTGGCTAAGAGACAGACGCTCTTCAAAGAAATATCGCCTAGTGAATTCTTTTACCGAAATAGAGATCTGGCTGGTTTTAGTAACCCGAGCAGAGCACTTTATTCAGCAACGAGAGAGCTGGTTGAGAATGCGTTAGATGCTTGTGAAGCAGCGCAGATATTGCCTGATATATTTGTGAGAATAACTTCTGCTGACTTCGACGGCGCTTTAACAGACCCAAAACCCTACATACTAAAGGTTCAAGATAACGGGCCCGGTATTGAGCCTAAGTATGTCCCGGACGCCTTTGCCCGCATATTCTACGGGAGTAAGTTTCAGCTCAAGCAGTCTAGAGGCATGTTTGGTATGGGTGCTACAATGGCTATCCTATACGGGCAGGTTACTACAAACAGGCCAGTTTTAGTTACCACTTCTGTGGATGGTGAGAAAGCATACACATTTGAGTTGATGGTCAATATACACGACAATACGCCACTTGTGCTTAACAAATCAGTTAAACCAGCTTTTGGCAAAACAGGGGTGTCTGTGCAGCTCACATTAGAGGGTGATTATGGTAGGGCGGGATCAAAGATACAGGAATATTTTAAGCAGACGGCGCTTGTAACTCCTTACGCTAATATTCTTTTCATAGACCCTAATGGTAAGCTCTTCTATTACGAGCGAGTAACAGAGAAGATGCCGAAGCCAGCAAAAGAGACGCTCCCACACCCCTTGGGCATAGATCTGGAGGCTCTTAGGAGGCTGCTTAAAGAATCTAAGGAAAGCACATTAAAGAAGTTTCTTTCTAAGAACTTTCATAGGGTTGGTGACCGCATTGCAGAAGACTTTCTAAGATACGCTGGTCTAGACCCCAATAAGAAACCTCAAGATTTGACTAATGATGAGATAACTAGGCTTGGTGCTGCTCTACATTCCTACGATAAGTTCCTACCACCTGATTCTAGATGCCTGTCACCTCTAGGTGAGGAGCTGCTTGCTACTGGCATCGAGAAGGAGTTGCAGCCTGAGTTTGTAGCGGTGGTGCAGAGACCGCCTTCAGCATATTCTGGGTTCCCCTTCATCGTGGAGGTTGGTCTTGCTTATGGTGGTAAGAATGTTGAGGCTGGGCTAAAGCTCCTTAGGTTCGCTAATAGAATCCCGCTCTTATATGATGAGGCTAACGATGTATCTTGGAAGGTGGTTAACGAGGAGATAGATTGGAAGAGGTATAAGATTCCACAAGATGCACCTCTAACCATCATAACACACGTATGCTCAACAAAGGTGCCTTATAAGACCGTAGGAAAAGAGTATCTTGCAGACAGACCAGAGCTCGAGAGGGAGCTTAAAAATGGGTTAAGGGAGGTCCTAAGAAGACTCAGCACATATCTTTCTAGAAAGAGTACACTAGCGTTTGTCAAAAAGAAGATGAATATATATGAAAAGTATCTGCCCTTGATTGCAAGGTTTTCAGCCGAGCTTAGTGGGGCGCCTAGACCACCAAACTATAGGAAGCTGCTGAAGAAGAGTATAGAGGAGCCTTTCGTTGAGAATAGCGAGAAAGCTATTGAAGGAGAGAGAGTTGATTATGGTGAGGAGGTGGTGAAATTTGAGCAGCGGAGGCTCGAAGAGTACTGCCGGTAGAAGGAAGGCTGAGGTAAAGAAATTGCTCTGCCAGCTGGGTCAGATGATTTATGAAGATATTGAGAACGAGAGGTTCCCCGAGGTCACTTTAGCAAGCAGATCTGTCAGCAACATAGTTTATGATGAGAAGCTTAGGCAGTATGTACTCGGTCCGGCGAAGATAAAGAGGTCAGCCCATAACATTAAACATATTCGTTCATTTACTCAGCTAATCTGGCTTGCCTCTTTCGTAAAGAAGCTCGTTGAGACCTCAAAGACATCTACGCTTAGAGATGTCTTCTACTCAGCCCAAGCTTATGGTGTAGACTTTAGTGATCAGTCTGAGTCTGATGAGATAATAACCGATCTAGAGGTTCTGCTATCTAAGGCTAGAGAGGACTTTAACGTATACCCTGAAGAACGCTCTGCTATCTTTGGTGATCTGACGATAGAGTATACGGTGCCCGGTTATGAAGGTAAGCGCTTAAACTTAGCCTCACATCCAGACGGCTACCTTATCGGCCCTAGTCTTAGCACAGCTGAGTTTGTTGACACTTCAGCTGAGATGGTCATAGCTGTTGAAAAAGGCGGGCTATTCACTAGGTTCGTTGAGGAGAATGTGCATAAAAGATTCAAAGCGTTAATCGTTGACACAGCCGGCCAACCCCCGAGATCAACACGATATATGTTAAGAAGACTAAATACTGAGCTAAAGCTTCCAGTGTATATTCTTGCAGATGGCGATGTTTATGGTGAGCATATCGCTATGGTCATAGTCTCTGGGTCTGTTGGTGCTGCTCATCTACAAGACCTAACGGTTCCGGATGCTAAGTGGATAGGTGTTTGGGGTACAGATATAGTTAGGTACCGTCTACCAAGCGACCCCTTAACTGAGATAGATATTAAGAGGATATACGAGTTAAAGAAGGATCCAAGGTATTCAAAAGGGATCTGGCTGCGTGAGCTCGACATGTTCCTTAAAATAAAAAGGAAGAGTGAACTAGAAGCCTTCGCAAAATACGGCTTAACCACGATCGTTGACAAATATCTGCCTGAGAAGCTCGAGGAGGCAAAGAGCCTCTAAACCCTACTCCTAGGCTTAACAATAATCTCTCTGACGAATAGATCGAAGAAGTTATTTGAGTTGGCTGGCCTAAGCACAACCGCGGTATCTGCACCCTTATTAGTTCCAGCAATAGCAACACAGTCCTGATCTACTGATATGAGACCAGCATCAGCAGCCATAACAGCTATCTCTATGCAAACCTTTAAGCCTTGACCCAACATCCTAAGCGCCTCAGCCAAGATCTCTACTGGCCCATAAGTGTTCAGTCTTCTTCTAATAGAGCGCTCCACACCAGATAGAGCGTGTGTTGCTGTAAGCAGCTTGGCCCCGCTCTTTAATATTTCGCTTTCATATTCAGGGCGCATTTCTTGAACATTTGGCTGCTTAAAACCAGTATGCTGCCTTACTATCACTAGGTTGAAGCCTTGGAAGATTCTACAAGCCTTTACACCTGTAGCACCAGTTGTGGAGGCGACAACTATGTCTCTTATGTTTAAGGTTTTAGCATGCTCCTTAGCGGCTTCGAGAGTCACTTCTGTGTCTGCTTCCTCAGGTGAGTCAAAGTAGATGATCTTTTCTACCTTCAATCTTACCACTCAAGCGTCTACGAGGCTATATATAGAAGTGTTGCGGTTATAGGGGGTTACTTGGTACACTGTTTTTATATCGTGGCTTGTGAGCTAGTGGTAGCATCTAAATCGGTGTTTAGGATTGTACGGTGCTAGACCTAAGTTCACCTTTATCTTCATCTTAGTGATACTCATATTCTTCATCTACCAGCTCGCCTCAGATACTTGGATTTATCTAGCTTTCTTCCCAGCATTCGCCTTCTACGAGCCTTGGACGTTTATAACGTCGATCTTTCTACACGCAGACTTCCTCCACCTCTTCTTTAACCTGTTTGCGCTCTTCTTCTTCGGCATTTATCTTGAGAGGATCATAGGTAACGGCTCGTTCGCAACCCTCTTCATAGTATCTGGAATAGTGGGAAACGTTGGGTACTTGCTTACTTCATCGAACCCCTACATACCAGCCATAGGAGCCTCAGGCGCAATCTACGGTATAATCGGCACACTAGCGGTAATAGCGCCCTCCCTACTCGTTTACATCTACGGCTTCATACCAGTCCCCATGGCGCTAGCAGCAGTCATCTGGGCGCTCATAGATATAGCTGGTCTATTCATGCCTACAGGGGTGGCACACGGCGCGCATCTTGGAGGAATGGTTGTCGGCTTGATCTACGGCGCCTACCTTAGAGTTAAAGTTAGGTTGACTAGAGTGTGAACTCTACTTTTTTAGCTTGTGGTAGGCTCTTCCAGTCACCTTTAATAGCCGACTTGCCTCTAAGCCTCTGTATGTAGTTATAGGCGGAAAGGGCTGCGATTGCACCTTGGGCTGCTGAGATCACTACTTGCTTATACGGCGTGTCTGTCACATCACCTGCAGCAAATATGCCCGGGTGTGACGTTGAACCGTCCTTCGCGGTTACTATCTCATTCTTAGCGTTGAGTTGAACAAGATGTTTGACTAAATCTGTCTTGGCTACATAACCCATCTCCACGAACACACTTTGTACCGGTATATCTCTTACCTCGCCACTCTTCTCTTTAATGGAGATAGATTCAACAGAAGAAACCCCGTTGATCTTCACCACTTCACATTCTGGCAGAAACACGATGTTAGTCTTGCTGCGCAGCGCCTCAACAAGATCGTCGGGAGCAAGCAGCTTAGCCAGCTTATAGATCAAATACACCCTGGATGCTAAGTTGCTTAATAAGAGGGCTGCTTCTACCGCTGGTTCAGAGGAGCCTACTACAGCCACATCCTTTCCCTTAAAGAGAGGGCCATCGCAAATCGCACAGTATGAGACACCCTTCGATTTTAACCGCTCTTCACCCTCTACACCTAAGTCTCTAGGCGTCTTACCGAATGCTAGAATCAGGGCGCAGGCGTCATACTCTCCTCGTGTGGTCTTAACAGTAAAGCATACGCCATCCTTCTCCCTAATCTCTTTCACCTCCTCGAATAATATCTTGACACCATAGAGTAGCGCCTGCTCATGGAACTTCTTCATCAGCTCCAACCCACTTATATTAACGAAGCCCGGGTAGTTTTGTATGGAGTCGGTCAGCAGAGCTTGCCCGCCTATATCCTTCGTTAGCAGTAGCGTCTTTAAACCCTGTCTTCCAGCGTAAATCGCTGCAGTAAGCCCTGCGGAGGCGCCGCCAACTATTATTACATCGTACAAATGCTCATCTCCACTCAATTGAGAATCACTTTATTTAACTCTATATATGTGTGGTGGACGTAAGGCTTTAAAAGAGTTGTGCCGCTAAGTCGACATTAGCAAAAGTGGTTAAGCCTCCGACTGATAATTGGTTTAGATAGATTTTGCTATTTCGTTCGAATCTACTTTACAGTCACTGATTTGGCTAAGTTCCTTGGGTAGTCGGGGTTCTGCCCCCTCTCTAACGCTGAGTAGTATGCGAACATCTGAAGTGGTATAACCTCAACCAGCGGGTAGAACAGCTTTTCCACAGAGGGTATCTTTATGTGGTAGTCGTATAGGCTGTTCTTAACGTCCGATAAGCCGATCACCCTACCTCCCCTTGCCTTAATCTCAGCTACGTTACTTAGGGTATCGTGGTAGGTTTTGTCGCTTGGGTTAATGGCTATAACTGGCACACCTTCAGATATGAGGGCTAAGGTTCCGTGCTTAAGTTCTCCGGCTGCAAGACCCTCCGCATGAACATACGCTAACTCCTTCAGCTTTAGGGCGCCTTCAAGCGCTATGGGGTAGTTTATGCCTCTTCCTATGAAGTAGCAGTCTTTAGATGTTGAGAATGCTTG
>CAYQXI010000103.1:0-6357 GCA_964421575.1 uncultured Nitrosopumilales archaeon | reverse complement strand
ATCAACTACCTACCACCAGCAGGGTCTTCTGTCGCTCATCCTCACGCCCAACTCCTAGCTTCAACTATACCCTTTAATCGCCTACAGCTGCTGATCTCAAAGAGCAGAAGGTATTTTGAGGAGCAAGGTAGATGCTACTGGCACTCCCTCGTAGAAGTTGAGAAGGAGAGGGGTGAAAGATACCTAACCAGATTAGGCTCGGTAGAATGGTACCTACCATACGCACCGCTAAGACAGAACGAAATAAGAGCAACAATCCCTTGGAAATCCAGCATAAACGATCTGAGTGAAGACGACATAAACCACTTCGCAGAAGGAATAGTGAGAGCACTAAGATTCTACAGCAGCCAAGGTGTCGGTGCTTTTAACCTCTGCCTCTACTCAGCACAAGGAGAAGACCCAAGATACTTTTGGGCTGGTTTAGAGATGGCGTCTAGACCAGGAGTTAAGCCGATCTATCTGAACGATATCTGGAGCCTACCTCTCCTCTTAAACTCTAACGAAGTTTTTGAAGCGCCTGAGGTGCTCTGTAGGAAGGTAAAGCCCTTCTTCGAAGACCGTTAATCTTTTCTTTAACCACATTCTTTAATCCACCTTATGTATCCAGAGGCGTTAGATGAGGAGTTAAGAAGGATAAATGGGGAGCTCCTAACGCTTAGAGATATGGTTGAGCTAAGGCTGCGAGAGATGAACGAAGAGATCAAGATGCTACACGCCAGAGTGAAGAGGTTAGAGGATGCGGCGGCCAAGATCATCGTCAAAGTAATAAGCCAACAAACCGGCTTAAGCGAAGAAGAAGTAAAGAAACTTATCTGCCTAAGCCTAGGAGTCGAGGATAATAGAGATAGGTAGAGTAGGCTAAGGATTAAGATGCCTTCTTACCTTCAAGAACCTCTTTGAGCTTATCTAACCCGTTCAAGGCACACTCTATTATGAGGGCGCTTACCGAAGGTATGTTTCTCGCTCTAAGCTCTTCCCTATGCTCCTCGTAGAATCTGTTGAATAGCTCGAAGGTCTCCTCGTATATTGTTATGCCTTTTCTACCTTTGGCTGGCATCTTGACCGGTTATAGGTTAATACTGGAGTAGATATATACCTTACTCTTTGATGGTTTATTGACCTATTGAAAGAGGTCTAAAAGCAACCTTTAAATAGTAGGTTTACCTACCATCATGCGACGGTAAATGAGCGGTCAGATAGCGGTCATAAAGGAGAAGGTCAACAACCTACTTAAGCTATGGGAGAAAGGCATACTCAAGACCATAGCCGCACCCTCAATACCAGAAACACCAGAACCAGCATTCGCCACACTAGTCGAAATCTACAAGAAAGACGAAGATGCGAGAGCGGCAGTAGACTTCTACGCCCAAGCCATCGTAGGCTCAGGCTTCCACACATCTTGCGCCGAAGGATATGAAGAAGCCAAAGGGGCTGTAGACCTTTTTGCTGAAGAAGTTGACCTAGACAGCTTTCTATTAGAGGTTGCTAAAGAAATAGTGGCGTATGGGAACTCGTTCACCGAGCTCATTACACCCCTAGATCTTAAAGATCTAAGAATCCTACCTATCGACAGCGGCTGGCGCATCCATCGAAGCAGAGATGGTACGGTTCTGAAGATAGAGCAGCATAAACATAATAGTAGAGTAGAGTTTAGACCGGAAGAAATTATACACTGGCGTTGGGGCGGTGTTAGCGCAGAGTCCTACGGCAGAGGTCTCCTACATACACTTGCTGAAACTCTAACCTACACGCTCAAGTTTAGTGACGGCTCGTCTGTAACGAGAGTAGTCCCACCTCTCTATAAGATTAAGGCTATGGTTAGAGATGATCTCCGCAAAATTCTACACCACTACATACCACGCTCAGCTTGGGTCTTCGCAGACGCAAGCGATGCTTGGATACAGGCTCAAGCCGCGCTCATCGGGAAGCTCGATGCTGGTGAACGCATCGCAGTAAACAAGGATGTCAAGATCGTGGAGGAAACTTTGGATATAAGAGGGCGCCTCGAGTTCATCATACAATACTTCGAAAACGCCTACTTAAAGGCCCTCCAGACCCCGATCACAAAGCTCTTCACAACACCGGGATATACAGAAGCGTCGGCTAGAGTAGTGCAGGAGCAGTTCGAGAGGCTTATACGCTCGCTCCAAAGATACATAAAACGAGTAGTAGAGAAGAAGATCTTCAGACCAATAGTTGCTCAAGCTGGCTTTGATCCTGCAAAAGCTTCTGTGCGACTCAACTGGGGTCAAGTTGAGCCGCCTGAGATAAAGTTCGACCACGTGCTTCGTGCTGGCGAGCTCGGCTTCCTTAGAGTCGATGAGGTTAGACGACTGTTAGCCAGTCTAGGGTTCCCGCTGAGTGAGGAGGTGCAGCCTTAATGAGCGAAGAATACGTGAAGGTGGATGTAGAAGAAGGCGGTGAAGACAGAACCAGCGACCAGAAGCTACTCGATCTTAATGAGAGGTTAGGGGTTAAGGTGCTGGTCTGTAAAGACAAAGACTCACCGCGATTTAAAATAGCCTCCTATTTATTTGACGTACACAAAGGTTGGACTGACGGTAAAGCAGCCAAGTGGGTCGAAGAGAGGAAGCGGAGTGGGCTCAAAGGCTTATTGAAAGAATCATTCAGCTGGCTCCAAGCCTTAGAACCTCTAAACAACTCTAGGTACATTAAGATCGTAGCCCTAAACGCAGGCTCGACGCTGAACAGAAACCTCTACTTAGATGAGGAGCTTATGAAAGCAGCCAGAACCCTCATAGGAAAGCCGGTCTGGTACGGCCCATCACACGACCCAGCCTCGAAGATCCAAGTGGGCGCCGTAGAATGGGCTGAATACGAAGATAGGCGTGTTGAATGCTTAGCTTCGGTCAACGAAGAAACATACAACCTCGTCAAAAACGGTGAAATCTTACACAGCAGCATAGAAGCAAACTACCTCTACAACGAAGCCTCAAACAACTTTCTCGAGCCGAAAGGGCTGGTCTTCGAAGGCATCCTACTACTACCCAAAGGCGTCCAACCAGGAGACCCAAACACCTCAGTAACGATACTCGAAAAGCTGCAAGAAAACGCACTAACCCAGACCCAAGGTCACGCAGACCTTGGGGGGTTAAGCAAGCCTACCCCAAAAAGGGAGGTGAGAGAGCAAGAAGAATCCTCAAACCCCCAACCATCCGGCAAATCCGGAGTAGCCGGATCGGCGGAGAAGAAGGATGCTGACAGCTGGGGTCAGCAGCTGAGCCAGATCGCGGAGCGCATTGAGAGGTTAGAACGTATCCTTAAAGACAGCAAGACTAGTCCAGAGCAGCGAGGTAAGGGGATAGTAGCCTCACCCAGCGAGGCGCAGAGCGGACAAACCTCCGGCATCCCAAGTCTCCGCGTCCTCCTCGGAGACTGATGTAGTTGGGTAAGGAGGAGAATGTGGTGAGGTGAAGTTACGGTTGGTGGATAAATGGCCTGGTGGAAGCGGCATCATACACGACTTCGGCGGCTCTGCTATAGCCTCGATATTCAAAGCAGCCTCCCGAATATCGAAGAACCTCTTCGTCAAGTTAGCGGCAGACGGTCCTCCGCCTCAGGTGCAGCAAGCCACTTCGGTAGACTACGGTGTGATAGGTGTCGCTTTGAGCGACGCTGAAGAAGGTAGCATGGTGCCTGTAGCGATAGCTGGGATAGTGAAGGTTGAAGCGGGGGGCACTATAGCTGCTGGGGAAGCTGTGTGCTCAGATGATAGCGGTAGGGCGGTAGCATTACCAGATCAAGAAGTGAATGAAGGGGGGACGAGCACCTACACTATCTACTATGCTAAGCGTGCTGGTATAGCGCTGCAGTCAGCGGTAGAAGGTGACCAGATCCTAATTTTGCTGAGGTGAAGGTAGTTTGGAGAAGGTTTCTTGGTTGAAAGGTAAGGACATCGACTCACCAGCTCTAAAAAGGCTGAACGAAACCCTCAGTGCAGACAAACCGATCATAAGAGGAGGGAGACTATGCACAGAGATGTTAAAGGATCTGCGAGAAAAGATTGGCACGTTAAAATTAAGCGAAACCGTATTCTCAAGCGACATAGCCGTAACGGCTAGTGTGCTTGCGCAGGTCTGGGATGCTGCGATACCGAATCTAATAGGAAGGCAGCTCTGCGTCGTAGTAACAAAGGATGCGCCTACCATAAAGGTGCCGAAGGCTACGGCTGCAACAGTAGACTGGGTCGCAGAGTCTGGTGAGCTACCCATAACTGAAGAGCGCTATAGCTTTGTAACAATAACCGCTAGAAAGAGTGGCGGCAGGGCTGTGATAACCAGAGATATGGTGGAAGATGCTGAGTGGGATGTGATAGATAGGCAGCTGGCTGAGCTAGGTAGAGCACTGGCGAAATTTGAAAGCGGATACATAATATCAAAACTCATCGAAGACGCAGGGAACCAAGCTAACGCTCAAACGAGCGGGCAGCTAAAATTCAGCGACATAGCCTCTATGTGGAGCACGATGGCAGCTAACGACAGGGAACCAGATGTGTTAGCGGTCAACCCCTCTGAATACGCTGACCTTCTGAAGGACCCTGCTGTACAGAATCTCATAGCCTTCTCTGCGCAAGAATTTAGACCGGGGAATCCGATAGCCTATCTACCCGGCTTAAAGATCTTGGTTTCCTCATTGGTGCCTCAGGGGACAGCACTTATGGTTGCTACAAGGTTCGCTGGTGTGCTCTTTGTGCGCAGAGACTACACAATCGAAGAGGTTGACGATGCTATAAATGATCTAGTACATTTACCCGCAACCGCTAGATGGAACTACGCTACGATAGACCCTCTAGCTATTGGGAAGATAACCTCAGCCTAAAAAAGGGGTGTAGGGACTACGCCCCCCACCAAAAGCAAGATAGGTCCTTTCAGCGTTGACAGCGATGTCGCAGAAGTGTTAGAGGAGATCTGGCGTAAGAGGGTTAAAGAAGCGAATGAAAAGGGCGAAAAGATCCCTTCCTTCAGCCAGATAGTAAACGAGGCGTTGAAACAGTGGGTTCTTTGGAGTAGAGAAAAGAACCTTAGGTAGAGAGCGTAAGATCCACGCTCTCCCACCCACCTATTTTTATTTGCATCGAATTATGTTACTTTATAGCATTCTAAGCTCCATATGACTTCCCTTTTTCAGCTCAACTTTTATAAAACACCTAAAATAGCCACCTCTGGTGGATGGTTTGGTTGAAGTAGTTATTACCAGTGCTGTTAGAACAGCTATAGGTAACTTCGGCGGCTCCTTGAAAGATGTGCCTCTAAGTCGGTTAGGCGCTATAGTGGTTCACGAAGCCTTGAGGAGGGCCAATCTTAGACCGGTGGTGAGCGAAAGTATCCAATCTCTGGCTCCAAGCGTCTTTAGAGGTGCTGGCTTAACAGATCTAGAGAAGCAGTATTATCAGTGGAGCGAAGACAGCATACCAGTCCAGATCGACGAGGTGATCATGGGGAACGTGCTCCAAGCTGGCCAAGGTCAGAACCCAGCAAGGCAGGCTGCAATCTACGCAGGTATACCCAAAGAAACACCAGCATTCACTGTAAATAAGGTCTGCGCCTCTGGTTTAAAGTCGATCGCACTAGCGGCTCAAGCGATCGCCGCCGGTGAAGCTGAGATCGTCGTAGCAGGTGGGTTTGAAAACATGAGCAGTGCCCCATACGCTCTACCTAAGGCTAGGTGGGGGTATAGGATGGACATAAACGCCTACGGTCAGATTCTGGATCTTATGGTCTACGATGGGTTGTGGGAGATCTTTTACGGATATCACATGGGAATGACAGCTGAGAACATAGTTGAAAAATATGGTATAACTAGGGAAGAGCAGGATAAGCTAGGCTTTTTGAGCCACCAGAGGGCAAGAGCGGCTATAAAAGCAGGGTTATTTAAAGAAGAGATCGTACCAGTAGAAATACCCCAAAAGAAAGGTCCTCCAATCATATTTGACACAGACGAGCGCCCTATGGACACCACCCTAGAGAAGATGGCTGCACTACCGCCTGTGTTCAAGAAGGATGGAACGGTGACCGCTGGTAACGCGTCTGGCATAAACGATGCCGCCGCTGCTGTTGTGCTGATGAAGCGGGAGAAGGCTGAGGAGCTAGGTCAGCCGATCTTAGGGGTTATAAGATCTTACGCCTCAGGCGGTGTAGATCCAGCCTACATGGGTTTAGGACCTATACCCGCTGTCAAGAAGGCTTTACTTAAGGCTGGGCTTGAGGTCAAGGATCTTGATGTGATAGAGTTGAATGAGGCATTCGCAGCGCAAGCTATAGCCTGCATAAGAGAGCTCAACTTCGATCTTGAGAAGACTAACCCTGTTGGTAGCGGCATCGCTCTAGGTCATCCAAT
>CAYQXI010000102.1:0-1587 GCA_964421575.1 uncultured Nitrosopumilales archaeon | reverse complement strand
GATTATAACGCATACATAAAAGCCGTTGAGTATATCGTGGAGCAGCCGAACGAATTCTACAAAGCGCTTGCACAAGGTGTTGAATACGCAGCAACAAAATACGGGGGCTTAGACTACGCGCTAGCATTTGGCGGGAACGAGATGCCCGGGTATCACACAGGACCAGCGGCACACATATGTTACTTGACTGGTGCAAGACACAGCCACCTAGATAGCGCTGGCTACAGCGTAGATCAAAAGATCTTCGCTTCAAAGGGCGCACCAACACCTTCATCAGTTGCGAACACGCTATTTGAGGAGGAGGCGTGGAGGCAGATTCTATCAAGCCTCGTCGTCTGCTTCTTCTCCAGAGAAATCTACAAGCCCGAAACGGTGCAGAGAGCCCTAAAGATTGTCGGCTGGGATCTGAGCTTGGAGGATATGAAGAAGGTCGGTTACGAGATCCTAGCTCTAAAGCACGAATTCAAACGGAGAGAAGGATTCAAGGCAGATGCGCTACGCATACCCAAGAGGATATTGGAGACACCTACACCCTTCGGTAGGTTAGATGAGGCTTTCATAAGAGAGGCGGTCAAAGAATACTTCGCCAGATTACCTCGCTCCGCTAACTCACCTTAACCCAGACAAAACCATCTTCAACCAAGGCTTCAATGACCTTCAGAGGAGCTGTTGCTGGTCCCTCTACTACTTTACCGCTCTCAGGGTCGAACTTAGATAGGTGGCAGCCACAGACCAGATAACCTTTATCCAGCCAACCTTCACCTAAGGAGCAGTCTCTATGTGTGCATCTGGCTGAGGTGGCAAATACTTTCGCACCAACCTTAAACAGCAAAACCTCCACACCGTTCAAAACCAGAACCATTGGCGTGTTGTTGGAGAGTTTATCTTCTTCACAGGCTTTAACGAAGCCTTCTTTCACCATATGCGCTCACCGAACCAGCTAAGGATGGGTGTAATAAGTCTTAACCTCATAATTTTATGGATATCTAACAGTAACGTATTTCTGCAAGCAGATATTTTCCTTTTACTATGGATCTGAAGGGGATTATTCGAAGCTTCCCAGATTGGCCTAAGCCTGGTGTGATATTTAGAGACATTATGCCTCTACTTAAAGATCCACAAGCCCTTAAATACACCGTAGATGAGATCAAGAAGCGGTGGAGTGGTAAGGAGATAGATCTTATTGCTGGCATTGAGTCAAGAGGCTTCATATTCGGCGCTCTACTTGCGCAAAATCTGCAGAAGGGCTTCATAGCGATAAGAAAGGAGGGCAAGCTTCCCGGAGAAACGTTGAGGGTAAGCTATACGATAGAGTATGGTAGCGCTACGATGGAGATTCAGAAAGATGCTGTGAAGCCCGGTGATAGAGTGCTTATAGTCGATGATCTCCTTGCTACAGGCGGGACAGCGAAGGCGGCCGCAGAGCTCATCGAAAAGCTGGGTGGAGTGGTTGTGGGCTTCGCCTTCGTCATCGAGCTGCTGGATCTGAAGGGTAGGGAGAAGCTGAAGGGCTACACGGTCACATCACTCGTCACATATTAGGTGGTAGATATGAGTGGAGAAGAAGCTGAGATAGGGATAATAGGC
>CAYQXI010000101.1:0-16401 GCA_964421575.1 uncultured Nitrosopumilales archaeon | reverse complement strand
GGAAAGCACAGCAGCCGCTAAATCTAAAACGCATAACCAAGATGAAACAAACTTTTGGGAGATGACTTCGCAAAAGCAAAGTTTAAATAATTTTTTCACTTCCTTCTTGGCCATGGCTAAAGATGTGTCTTCTAGGAGGGGTGTTAGTAGGAGAGGGTTTCTGACGGTTGCTGTTTCTGCTATCGTTGCTGGTGTCGTCGCTGGCGTGGGGGGATATTATGCTGGTAGTTCAGCCGCACCTGTAGAGGAAGTTACGAAGACCGTTACATCACCAACAACTGTAACAACAACGGCAACCACTGTAACTACTACGACGACGACAGCACCACCAAGTACTGTGACAACAACAGCGACGACCACCTCAACTACAACCGCAACTGAAACCGTAACAATAACCGCTCCTGTGAAGGAAACTGTTGCCTATACTTTTTGCGACGCTTGCAATCATGTCCCGTACTGTGGCATAAAATGCTACTTAAGGGATAGCCAAATAGTTAGGGTGGAGAGCTGGGAAGGTTATCCAAACACTCCTTTATGCTCAAAAGGTTTCGCAACCCTCCAGAGACAGTATCATCCACAGAGGCTTGGTTATCCGCTGAAAAGAACTAAACCCAAGGGTTCGCCGGATCCCGGCTGGGTCAGAATAAGCTGGGAAGAAGCCTATGACATAATTGTCTCAAAAATGAAGGAGATTAGAGACAAGTACGGACCAGAAGCGGTGCTGTTTTACTGCGGTGATCCAAAAGAGATGAGACCGGCAGTTTCACGTCTCGCAACTGTTTTTGGTTCGCCAAATTACGGAACAGAAAGTTCAACCTGCTTTAGAGCGGCAGCTCTTGCAGCCCAAGTCACGTTTGGCTTAATAGCTCTTGGCAACCCGCCAACCAAAGATACTAAAACTACTTTGATTTGGGGAACTAACCCAGCGTGGTCAGGCCCATTTAACATGCCGAAACTCTTCGCTGCCAAAGAAAGAGGCACCAAATTCATTGTGGTAGATACCCGAAAGACTCCGGTAGCGGATAAGCTGGCTGATATTCACCTCCAACTCCGCCCCGGAACCGATGCCGCGGTGGCTTTGGGGATGATTAACGTGATAATTGAGAGAGGTCTGTATGACGAGGAATTTGTTGAGAACTGGACCTATGGTTTTGAGGCTCTAAAGGAATATGTGAAAAATTTCACGCCGGAAAAAGTGGAGGAAATAACTTGGGTTCCAGCCGATAAGATAGTCGATGCAGCTGTACTTCTTGCTACTAACAAGCCAGCCACACTAATGGCTGGAGTCTCAACGCTGACACACTCAACTAACGCGGCGCAGACTGTTAGAGCGATATTAACGCTGGTGGCTTTAACCGGCAACTTCGATGTTCCTGGAGGAATCACTGTGCCCACGTACCCCTTGCCATTTAGATCTCACGACTTAGGTGATCCCGACTTTATTATAGAGAGTAAAAAGATCGAGATGAAAGACAAACGAGTCGACAAAGACTACTTCCCGGTTTGGGCTGAAGTTGTTCACGAACAGATACAAATGAACCGCCTTCCAGAGTACGTGAAGAGTGGAAAAATTAAGATGGCGATTCTTTTCGGCGCAAATGCAACCATATGGCCTCAATTCCACGAATATCAAGAAGCCCTACAGAAAATGGAGTTCGCTGTGGCGGTTGACTACTTCCTTAGACCTTGGACGCATAATTATGTTGACATAGTTTTACCAGCAGCAACCAATTATGAGAGGATCGAGCCGTTCATCTGGTTTGGGAGAAAGATTTATGTTAGAAAGCCTGTTGTGCAGCCCTACTTAGAAGCAAAGACCGATTGGCAAATAGTCTTTGATATAGCTGTCCGACTAGGCTATGCAAAAGAGTTTTGGGATGGTGATACCAAGAAGGGACTCGACTTTATCTTGCAGAAAGCTGGCGTAACCTATGACGAAATACCCGTCCCAGATGGTAAGGAGATACCACCACCTGGCTCGGAGGAATACAAGAAATACGAGAAGGGGCTACTGCGAAAAGATAAGAAGCCAGGTTTCCCCACACCAACTGGCAAGTTTGAAATATGGTCTACGATCCTAGAAAAACACGGTTACGATCCACTCCCAGTTTACAAAGAGCCAGAAGAATCGCCTATAACCAGACCCGATTTAGCTCAGAAATATCCGCTCATCCTGATTACTGGGTCTAGAGTTCCTATGTATACGCATAGTAAGTGGAGGGAACTTTCTTGGCTTAGAGACCTCATGCCCTACCCAATAGCCAACATAAATCCAGAAGATGCTGAGAAAAGGAACATTAAAGAGGGAGATCTAGTTGTCGTCGAGAATAGCCACGGAAAAATAAAGGTAACCGCTCATATAACATATATAGTACCTCCGGGTGTTGTTGACGTCTTTCATGGGTGGGGGATGGTTCCAGAAGCTCACGTGAATGTGCTTATACCAAGGTTGTTCGACCCTATTTCTGGTTTCCCCACGTACAAGGCGGCGCTTTGCGAAGTCTATAAGGTGGGGTGAAGCCTGATGGCGAGGTTTGGATTTGTACTAAACTTGGATAAATGCATTGGATGCCACACGTGCACCTTGGCGTGTAGAGTGTGGACATACGATAAAAAGGAGGACTGCTGGAATACCGTGCTTGAACTTAACTCACATAGTGAAAAGAGGGTTATATGGATACCCTACGTCTGCATGCAAATAAGGGATCCCGTATGTGGTGAGACAGCTAACTCACCACCTTGCGCAAGAAACTGCCCAGGTGGCGTCAGAATTTATGGTGATTTAGATAACCCTACCGATCCTGCTGGAAAACTTGTGGCTGAAGGTAAGGCTAAACCCCTTCCCTACGGGACAGATAAGCCAAGAGTCTACTTCGTTGGAAAGATTCCAGCGGATGTCGAGAGTCAGCTACCCAAGCCCTCGGAAGTGTTGCCTAGGAAATATATACCGTTAACACTCGTACCATACTAAACCATAATTTCCATCCTTCCCAAGTGATGCCGTACAGTAGGTGGTGGTAGAGGGGAAAAGGTTTTTAACAAGCCCTATTGCGCCATATCTGGGGTTTATGCCGCTGCCGCTACACGACGTAATAATTGGTTCTATACTTATTGCCCTCCTCTCTTACCTAGCATTCAGATTAGGAGCACTTACACTAAGCGGCGCAATTGCCTCGGCTGCGATAGGTATGATAATTTTTGTTGGCTCCGGTTGCTGGGGCTGGCTGCTCATAATAATAATCTTCTTCGTAACAGCCTCACTCTTTACCCGCTACAAATACGCATACAAACGCTGCTTAGGCGCCGCAGAAGCCAAAGGAGGCGCTAGAAGCTGGATCAACGCTGTATCAAATGGTGGGGCAGCTGCGTTATTTGCTGCAGCCGAATCTCTCTTTGGGGGAGACATATTTGCAGCAGCCTTCCTTGGCGTTGTGGCCACCGCAGCCTCAGATACGCTCGCAACGGAGATAGGGTTACTGAGTAAAACGAAGCCCCGACTCATAACAGATCTTCGCCGTGTGGTTGAACCAGGCACATCTGGTGGTGTAACACCTCTAGGCACAAGTATGGCTGTGGTGGGCGCTCTGATCATAGGCTTCTCTGCCTATCTGCTAGGTTTCTTCGGTGGATCTCTGTCTAAGGTGGTTGCTGTCGCAGCTGTTGGCGGCATATTGGGCTCGATCTGTGATAGTCTGATGGGTGCTCTTCTACAAGAGAAGTACAGGTGTGCTGTCTGCGGTAGAATCGTTGAGCAATCCACGCACCACGGTGTTCAAGGCTTCTTCGTATCTGGTATACGCAGATTTGATAATAATCTTGTTAACCTAACCTCCACATTCTTAGGTGCGTTTGCCGCTATGGCTGTCTTTCTGCTTATAAGTTAAACTGGGTAGCTGTAAATCCTTTGGTGCAGAATCTGCTCTAACTCACTTATCTTAACCCTCTCCTGAGCCATTGTGTCTCTATCTCTTATTGTTACTGTGTTATCTTGAAGGGTCTGGTAGTCTACTGTAATGCAGAGGGGGGTGCCGATTTCATCCATTCTTCTATACCTCCTTCCTATGCTGCCTGAGTCGTCGTAGAAGGTGTCGAAACTCATCTTTAGTTTTGAGTAGATCTGCTTAGCGACCTCTGGTAATCCATCTTTCGTTACCAGAGGGAAGACGCCGACTTGTATAGGTGCTAGATAGGGTTTAAGACGCATTACAGTACGCTCCCCTTCGACTGCGAGTGAGTGCTCTATTATAGCGTAGAGGCTCCTATCAACACCCATGGAGAGTTCGAAGACATTTGGCAGAACATCTCTATCACCATCCAGAACCATCATATTCTTCTTGCTGACTTTGGCGTGCCCCGATAGATCGTAGTCACCTCGGTGATTACAAGCTACCAGCTCAACCCAACCTAGGCTGGTTTCTACTTCAAAATCGAAGGCAGAGGTTGCGTAAAAAGCCTTTTCATCATCACCGAGCTTCCTAAAGCGAGTCCTCTTCATATCCAAACCAACATACCTATAGAATTGGTGGAGTAAGGCTAAGTAGTACGCAATAAGCTTGTTCGGTAAATACCCCTTCTCAAACGCTTCACTTACTGTAAGCTCCTCAACCTCCGCACCTTTTAACGCGAGCCTCAGAACCTCAGATTTAACTTCATCAAACTTTTCAAACTCATTAGCCTTATCTGGGTTAAAGAAGACCTCTATCTCAGCTTGGTAAAACTCCCTAAGCCTCATAAGGCTCTGCCTAGGAGAGATCTCGTTACGGAAACTTTTGCCATACTGTGCAAAAGCTACGGGTAGCTTGCAACGCATAACCTTAAAGAGCCTTGGGAAGTCTACGAATATGCTCTGGCAGGTTTCTGGTCTGAGATATGCTTCGTCTCCAGAAGGGCCTACACTTACTCTGAACATCATGTTAAATCTGCGCACACTCCCCAGCTTTGCACCACAGCTCGGGCAGACGATGTTATTGGAGGCGATTAACGCATCCAGCTCTTCGTTGGGTAACCGCTCTGGTACGATCTTGCCCGTCTTTTCTTGAATAAGCCTATCTGCTCTAAGCGTTAGATTACATTTAGTGCATCTTACAATAGGGTCCTCGAACCCTTCTAAGTGCCCCGACGCCACGAAGACGCTTCTGGGCATTATTTGGCAACCATCGATTTCAATCATGCCATCCCTTCTAACGAGGTATCTTCGCCAAACTTCGATATACCTATTCTTCAGCGCTACTCCTAAAGGACCATAATCCCAGAAACCGGCTAATGCGTCTGGGTATATCTCTGAGCTCGGCAGTAGGAAGCCTCGCTCGAGCATCAGCCTAAGAGTCTGCTCGTAGTTCATCAGCAGAGGTGCTGAAGGAAGGTTTCTTAAGGCTATCTATTCAACTTCGGTTGCTTTGTTCTTAATCAACATGCTCTTTATAGACGGTTTATATGCTTCACATTTTATAACTTCGAATGTGAAGTCTAGTGAAAGCTTGGCGCCGCAGTTGTAGCAGATACCTCGCTTTGCCTTTAGAACCTCCCTAGGCTGGATGAGATCCATCCCCCAGTATAATGTTTCACCGCAGTTGCCGCATACTATTTCGAAAGGCATCAAGTTCTTATGCTAACCCCAGCATTATGTGTTTATCTGTCACTTAGGGTTGTGTTACCTCGGTTAAATGATGGTGGGTGACAGCTCAGTAGCCTTTTTGAGCCCTCTCTCGATTAACATAATTCTTCGCTCTGTAGAGCTCTAAAAGGTCTTGGGGTGTAAGGTTTAGCTCTATGCAAGCTTGAATAAGGAAGTGTAAGATATCCACGACCTCTTCCTTAGCCTTCTCTTTATCAAACCCCCTAAAGGTTTTCCACCACTTCCAAGATGTCAAATCTTGCAGTTCAGCAGCCTCGTGGATTATGGCGGTACAGAGGGCTGAGATACGTTCTTCTAGGCTCTTAGGGTAGCGTTCGAATGTGAAGGTCGAAACATACTCTTTCTGCAACCTAAAGATTTCTTCCAGTGTGTCTCCCATCTATAGCCGCCTTCTAACCGTAAGGTTCACTCTTCCCTTCTTTCGGTTGTGTTGCTGGCAGAATCTGCTCTTTAGGTAGACGGTATTTTTTGTTAGGTGGGATTATTATGATCTTATTCGACACAGCTATGTTATAGTGCGGCGAGCCATCCGGGTTTTTATAGTTGATCGCAACACCAGCCCTATCTATATCAACCCTAATCTTCACCAGCGCGCCATCCTCCAGCCTAAAGACCACAGTGTCGCTTCCAATAGGTTTGCTCTCTAACAGCTGAAACTCTATATCCTCGCTCAACTCTACTCAACACTAATCCTTCTTCTAGGCAACCGATAAACTTAACTTAAATGCTGAGGAAGCGAAGAGCTGAATAGACGCTTTGCAGCAAAACTCTACCATCGCCCAAGAGAGAAACACGCAAGAGGAGGCGCTTAAACAGTTAGCCCAGATAATATCCTCAGAACCCAATTTAACAAAGAAAAAGCTCATCTACTATCAAAAGATAGTGTCGAAAAGGTACGGGTTAAACAGGCTGATAGGGCTGAGGCAGATACTAAACACCTTACCCGATGATCTGAAAAAGACTCTTGGGTTAAAGATCAAACCAGTAAGGACAGCTAGTGGAATAGCTGTTGTTGCAGTTATGCATGCACCACACCCATGCCCACACGGCGCCTGCGTCTACTGCCCCGGTGGTGTAGCCAAAGACACGCCCCAAAGCTACACAGGGTACGAACCATCAACAAGGAGGGCTAAAGAAAATCTCTATGATCCCTATCTACAGGTTAAGGCTAGGCTGAGGCAGCTCGAGCAGATTGGGCATACCGTGGATAAAGTCGAGCTCATCATAATAGGTGGCACATTTACATCTCTACCAGAAGATGAGCAGATTAGATTTGTTAAGGGCTGTTTTGATGCTTTGAACGATAAGGTTTCCGAAACGCTTGAGGAGGCGCTAAAAGAGGCTGAGCACGCTAAGATCAGAAACGTGGGCTTCACGGTCGAAACAAGACCAGATTACTGTAAAGAGAAGCAGATCGACCTTATGCTCAGCTACGGTGTGACGAGAGTCGAATTAGGTGTCCAAACGCTATCTGATGAAATCTACAAGCTCGTTAACCGGGGGCACACGGTCAAAGACGTTATAGAAGCCTTCCAACTCGCAAGGGACGCCGGACTTAAGATAGTGGCACATATAATGCCCGGTCTACCGGGTTCTACTGTTGATACCGACTTTGAAAACTTCAGAAGGCTATTCGAAGACCCCTGTTTTAAGCCGGATATGCTAAAGATCTACCCCACGTTAGTTACAGAGGGTACAACGCTTCATAAACTTTACCTTGATGGCAGATACGAACCCTACACCCTTGAAACAGTGGTAAAGCTGCTTGCGGATATTAAAGAGATCGTCCCGAAGTGGGTTAGGATCATGCGCATTCAGAGAGAGATCCCCTCTGAGCATATTGTTGCTGGGGTCAAGCACGGTAATCTAAGAGAACTTGTGCAGCAAGAGCTAAAGAGGAGGGGCTCAAAGTGCAGATGCATCAGATGCAGAGAAGTCGGGCTCAAAAACCTCCAGATAGATGAAGAAGAGGTTCGGTTGATGAAGGAGGTGTATGAAGCAGCTCAAGGCACAGAGATCTTCCTCTCCTACGAGCACCCAAAAACAGAAACCCTCATCGGCTTTCTAAGACTGCGCATACCATCCGAAAAAGCTCATAGAAGTGAAGTGAAAAAGCAGAAGACCGCGTTAATCAGAGAGCTCCACATCTATGGCGAAGCACTACCTCTTGGTGTAAGGAAAGACAAAGCTTGGCAGCACAAAGGGTTTGGTAAGAATCTTCTACAGGAAGCGGAGAAGCTTGCTGCAGAGGAGTTTGAATGCAAAAAGATTCTTATAACCAGCGCGGTAGGTGTTCGCCAATACTACGCTAAACTTGGATACCAGTTAGAAGGACCATACATGGCTAAACACATTTAACCAGATCACCACCCGACGCCTCGCTGAACAACTGCTTTTAGCTTTTGCAACCATTAATAGCGATAACACCAACCTCACCGCCAGAAGATCGCACTCTTTCTCGAACTTGATTTAACCTTATTCTCCTCATCTTAAACCTTCTACGCTCATTGCGATAACAGGGTTAGTATTGCTAAAGTTGTTTGAGAGTTACAAGTTAATTCGCAGCACTCACAATTTTAACCAAATTTTACTTAAAAATTATATAAGCTTCCCCTATAATTTATACTTTTAACAGTAGCAAATATAATAAGTAGGTAACTTCAGAAGCTATTTTGGATGACTGAAGAACAAACAATCGTTGTAAGAATTAACCAAGATTATTGCAGCAATTGTTCAATTTGTTATTCCATATGCCCATACGAAGCCATAAAAAGAGACGAGGGAAACGCTAGAGTTGAAATAAACATTCAAAAATGCCAAGTGTGTGGAATATGCTATAGTGCGTGTCCGGTCTTTGCCATAGAAATTCTCTATTATAACTATGATGGTTTGGTTAGCTATGTTGAAAGTGAGCTAAAAAGAAACAGAGCCGAAACCCTTGTGCTTATGTGTCGTGGAAACTCACCATCAACGAAGGAAGTCGAAGAAATCTTATCTGAACAAGGCTTAAGCGTAAAGGGGTATATCCCTTTGCGTCTACCTTGTTCGGGGCGCGTTCCCACAGAATTCATATTTAAGGTTCTAAGCTTTGGTATCAAAAATGTAGTTTCAATTCAGTGCGAGGATTCGTTCTGCCGCTTTAAAGAAGGAACAAAAATCAACACAAGAAGGCTTTTCCTCGGGAGACGAGTTCTTGAAGAGCTTGGTTTCAGTAAGGACGTCTTCAAAGTCGTTAAGTATTCGCGGAAGGCTATTTACGACACCACAAAATGTGTTGGCTGCGACAAATGCGTCTTCATATGCCCCTACAGCGCAATAGAGGCAGAAGATTTTGCTACACCGAAGATCTTAAACGATTATTGTATGGGCTGTGGTGCCTGCGCCTTGGTTTGTCCACATCACGCAATCCAAGTTAAAGGTTTTGAATTTGAGAATGTTCTGAAGCGCTATAAAGAAGCTGCGGTGAAGTTGAAGGCTGCAGGCAGATCACCAGTAATCCTTGTCTTCTGTTGCCAATGGTCCGAGTTTTCAGCCCTCGACAATCCTGAAAACATACTATTCAAGCGAAATGCTGTTACGCTTGAGGTCCCATGTTTTAAAGCTCTTGACCCAGTTCACGTAGTTAACGCGTTGAGGAACGGCTTTGACGGAGTTATGGCGGTTGTATGTGCTCCTGAGGATTGTAAGATTCAGAAAGGTCGTGATACGGCTGAGAGGAACATGGCTGTGCTTAAAGATGTTTTAAAGAAGATGGGGTTAATTGAACGTTTCGAGCTGTATGAGGCTTCTCCGCGAGATGCCGGCAAATTTGAGAAAAAGCTTGAGGAGTTTATACAAAGGGTTGCTTCTCTGTCGCCGTTAACACCTATCAAAATGGGGGTGTAGCCGAATGTATGAGATTTTAAGAGTCGAACAACTCGCTCCGAAAATAAAGCTATTTGAAGTTTATGCTCCTGAAATAGCCAAGAAAGCCCGAGCAGGACAATTCATCATAATTATTTCAAATGAAAAGGGTGAAAGGGTACCTTTAACAATAGCCGGCTACGATAGAGAAAAGGGCTCAATAACCTTTGCTTTCAATGAAGTGGGCAAAACAACAAAGCAGCTTGGCTTGATGAAAAAGGGAGAGTGCATATGGAACATTACTGGACCCCTTGGAAACCCGTCTGAGATTAGGAATTTCGGCAAAGTCTTATGTGTAGCTGGTGGCGTTATGATTGCACCCATGCTCCTGCAGGTTAAAGCTTTGCGAGAGGCTGGAAATACCGTTGTAACGGTTATGGGTGCACGTATAAAGGATCTGCTCTTCTTTAAAGAGGAGATGAGAGCACTAAGCCATAGGTTCTATTTGGCTACAGATGACGGCTCTGAAGGCTATAAGGGGTTAGATTTTCTTAAAGATATTTTAGCTGAGGAGAAGTTTGACCGCTGCATAGCGATGGGACCAGTACCAATGCTTCAAAAAGTCTGTGAACTAACGAAGCCATACAAGATTCCAACGATCGTTACACTTCTACCCATCATGGTTGATGGGATGGGTATGTGTGGCGTATGCCGCGTAAACATTGGCGGACAGATGAAGTTCGCGTGCGTCGATGGGCCGGAGTTCGATGGTCATCTTGTGGATTTTGAGCAGCTAATCAAACGTCAACGTATGTTCCTTCCAGAAGAGCGTTTAAGCGCCTTATTATGGGAACTTGGAGGGGTTAGCTTTGGCTGAAAGTAAACCCCAACCAAAAATTAAGAAGAAAGCTGTCCCGATGCCTAAGCAACCTCCAGAAGTGAGGAAACACAACTTCAACGAGGTTGCTTTAGGCTACACAGAAGAGCAAGCCTTAGAAGAAGCTAGTCGATGTCTGCAGTGCCCAAATCCCCAGTGTGTAAAAGGTTGCCCTGTTGAGATCGACATCCCAGCATTCATCAAACTTCTTAGGGAGGGCAAATATGAGGAGGCCATAAAGAAGATTAAGGAGAAGAACAGCCTCCCAGCCATCTGTGGGCGCGTCTGCCCACAAGAGGAGCAGTGTCAAAAGATGTGTGTTATCAGCAGGGTCGGTGAGCCGGTAAGCATCGGTAGACTTGAAAGGTTTCTGGCAGACTGGGAAAGGGCTAGAGGTTTCACAATACCAGAGAAGGCTCCACCTACAGGTAAGAGGGTGGCTGTAATCGGCGCTGGACCAGCTGGTTTAACTGTTGCGGCTGATCTAGCAAAGCTTGGGCATGAAGTAGTTATTTTTGAGGCTTTACACCTCCCTGGCGGTGTGCTTGTCTACGGTATCCCTGAATTCCGTCTACCGAAGAGCATCGTGATGGCTGAGGTGGATTATATTAAGAAGCTTGGTGTTGAGTTTAAACTCGGCTATCTCATCGGCAGAACATATACCATACCAGAACTCTTAAATGAAGAAGGTTTCGATGCCGTTTTTATCGGGACTGGTGCTGGTCTGCCTCAATTTCTAGGCTTACCAGGGGAAGAGCTTGGTGGGATTTATTCGGCTAACGAGTTTCTGATTAGAGTTAACCTGATGAAGTCTTATGCCTTTCCAGAGTATGACACGCCCATAAGAATTGGTTCGCGCGTTGCAGTCATAGGTGGTGGAAACGTTGCTATGGATGCTGCCCGCTCAGCGCTACGCCTTGGTGCAGAGCAAGTCTACATAGTGTACCGCCGCTCTAGGGAGGAGATGCCAGCCCGCAAAGAAGAGATAGAAAATGCTGAAGAAGAGGGTATAATATTCAAACTCTTAACAAACCCAACCCGATTTATCGGAGATGAGAAAGGTTGGGTTAAGCAGATGGAGTGCATAAAGATGGAACTCGGTCCACCAGATGAGTCTGGGAGGCGACGCCCGATCCCGATTAAAGGTTCAGAATTTCTAATGGATGTAGACACCGTTATAATCGCTATCGGAAGAACACCAAATCCGATAATTCAACGAACTACGGAAGGTTTGGCTGTCACGAAATGGGGTACCATTGTTACTGATGAGAATGGTAAGACGAGCCTTGAGGGTGTTTACGCTGGAGGGGACATAGTGACTGGTGAAGCAACTGTGATAAGTGCTATGGGTGCTGGAAAGAAGGCTGCAAGAGCCATACATGAATACTTATTAAGCAAAAATTTGGTAGGGTGAAAGCAGATTATGGCGACACAAAAATTAAAATTTGCGTTTTATTGGGCGGCTAGCTGTGGCGGATGTGAAATCGCTGTTTTAGATATCGACGAGAAGATTCTTGATGTGGTGCAGATCGCCGATATTGTGTTCTGGCCTGTAGCAATGGACATAAAGTACAAGGATGTTGAGGCTATGCCGGACAAATACATCGACGTTTGTTTCTTCAACGGTTCTATTCGAACCAGCGAACAAGAGTATATGGCCAAACTCTTAAGGCAGAAGTCAAAGATACTTGTCGCTTATGGCGCGTGCGCCCATCTTGGTGGCATTCCTGGATTGGCTAATCTTCACAACAAGAAGGAAATCTTCGAAAAAGTCTACACTAAAACCTTCTCAACAAATAATTCGAACGGCATCTTCCCTCAACCCAGAGTGCGTGTTAAGGAAGGCGAATTGGAGATCCCAGAATTTTATGATACGGTGCGAACCTTAGACCAAACGGTAGATGTTGACTATTACGTGCCCGGCTGCCCACCCGCTGTGGAACGTACCTTATTTGCTTTGGAAGCCATCGCTAAAGGTGAGATGCCGCCAAAAGGTTCCGTGCTTGCGCCCTTAAAGTCTGTTTGTGATGAATGCCCGAAAAAGAAGGAGAACAAGAAAATATCACGTATATACCGGGTCTACGAGAAGATCCCAGACCCTGAGAAATGTTTGCTGGAGCAGGGAATTCTCTGCATGGGACCAGCCACACGAGGTGGATGTGTGGCAAGATGTCTTAAAGTTGATATGCCGTGTTCAGGTTGTGGTGGACCTTGCCCCAACGCGCCGGAGCAAGGTGCAGCCATGATAAGCGCCTTGGCATCGATACTGGGGTTAGAGGAAAAGAAGGAAAAATATACAGAAGAGGAGGTTGAGAAGCTGATTAACCAGATAAAGGACCCTGTTGGAACCTTCTATATGTATGCTTTGCCGGCTTCGATACTGCGAAGGAAGGTGATGTAGAAATGAGGGAAATAATTATAGATCCGATTACAAGGCTTGAGGGACACGGTAAGATAGTGATATTCCTAAACGAG
Source organism: uncultured Nitrosopumilales archaeon (assembly GCA_964421575.1). Lineage (GTDB taxonomy): Archaea > Thermoproteota > Nitrososphaeria > Nitrososphaerales > JAAOZN01 > JAAOZN01. Next base: position 3,571 of record CAYQXI010000101.1, on the reverse strand, counting down.
GCTGGAGAGGCTGAAAACGCCTATCTGCAAGTTCCGGAGCTCCGTGGCTTCGAAAGGTTCTGTATCGGGCGGAAGGCCGAAGATATGCCGCTTTTAACCAGCAGAATCTGTGGGGTTTGTCCGGTAGCCCATCATATGGCTGGAACAAAAGCTTTAGACGCAGCTTTCAATGTGGAGCCACCTGAACCTGCTAAAAAACTACGTGAACTCATGTATTGTGGTTATATTATCTACGATCATATACTTCACTTTTACTATCTTGGTGGACCAGACTTTATCGTGGGGCCGGATGCGCCGCCTGAAAAACGTAACATTTTAGGTGTTATTGAAAAGGCTGGTTTGGATATTGGCAAAGAGGTTATCAAGCACAGGGCTTACGGACAGAGAATAACTGAGCTCATAGGCGGGAAAGCTACTCACCCTGTCTGTGGGCTGCCTGGCGGCGTTTCTAAGCCTTTAAGCGAGGAGAAGAGGCAAGAAATCGAGAAGATGGTTACTTCTTCTGTTGAGTTTGCTAAACTATCTTTGAAACTTTTCCACGACATCGTTCTTAAAAACACCAATTATGTTGAGCTGATTAAGAGCAAAGCTTACACGTTGCGCACTTATTATATGGGTTTGGTCGATGAGCACAATAAAGTGAACTTTTACGACGGTAAGATTAGAGTTGTAGACCCTAATGGCAACGAGTTCGCTAAGTTTGAGGTTAAAGACTATTTGGAGCATATTGCCGAGCGTGTGGAGCCGTGGAGCTACGTAAAGTTTCCGTATTTGAGGAAGGTTGGTTGGAAAGGCTTCGTTGACGGTCAGCAAAGTGGGGTTTACAGAGTCGGCCCGTTGGGAAGGCTTAACGCAGCCGACGGGATGGCTACGCCCTTAGCCCAAGAAGAATACAAGCTTATGTATAAAACGTTGGGCGGCAAACCTGTGCACTCAACGTTGGCTTACCATTGGGCTAGGCTTATTGAGCTGCTGTATGCTGCTGAGCGGGCTGTTGAGCTGGTAAGAGATCCTGAGATAACAAGCAAAGACGTTAGGAACAAGCCGGGCAATCCAGGCGAGGGGGTTGGTGTTGTTGAGGCTGCTAGGGGAACACTTATCCACCATTATATTTTGGATGAGAATGCGTTGGTTAAGGATGTCAACCTTATTGTTGCCACTACGAATAACGCTCCCTCTATTAATATGTCGGTGCGGGACGCAGCAAAAGGCTTAATCCGTGGGGGTAAAGTTGATCGAGGGTTGCTCAATATGGTGGAGATGGCTTTCAGGGCTTACGACCCCTGCTTCGCTTGCGCTACTCACTTTGCTCTCGGGCAGCTACCCTTAACTGTGGAAATCTACGATCATAAGGGGAAACTGGTTAAGATCGTTCAAAGATAATTCTTATGATTTCTCTTGGTTAAGGAAGATGATTTTGAGAAAAAACTGAAAGATTGGCTCAGCGGCGCAGAAAGAGTTGCTGTTGCAGGTATCGGGAATCCCATCCGTAAGGATGATTTTGTCGGAGTGAAGGTTATCCAAGATCTTAGAGGTAGGGTTTCTGGAAAGGTCTACTTGATCGAATGCGAAACTGTCCCTGAAAGCTACATACAGCACATAATTGACTATAAGCCTTCCCACGTTCTGCTCGTGGACGCTGCGGTTATGGGTTTGAAGCCCGGAGAATGCCGCCTCCTTAACCCGGAGCACCTTAAAGTTTTTCCACCCATTTCTACTCATATGCTGCCGCTGTGGATCTTCTGCGACTATCTTGCCAGCACGACAGGGGCGCGGGTCGCTCTTCTTTTAGTGGAGCCTAAAGACACAGGTTTCGGAGAAGGTTTGTCTCCAGAGGTTGAAGATGCAGAACGCAGAATCGTGGATCTTTTGTTAAAGGTTCTTCCGTAATATATTTTGGCTTTAGCAGCAAAACATTCTGCCTTATCGTTTTAACCAATTTACAACCCATATAAGAATATTTTTTAAGGCTGCATATGGAGAAGATGGCGATTTGAAGGGGGATGTGATAGGGCGGGGCACTTGGCTCGATAAAGTAGCGTATAAAATAATCGATAGGGAGAAGCAGCTCGGTAGATCTCTAACTCTTCTCAGGGTGGAGAGTGGGTTAGGCGCTTCAGGGATACCCCACGTAGGGAGCCTTGGTGATGCGGTTAGAGCATACGGTGTCAAGCTCGCTCTAGAGGATCGAGGCTTCAGATCTGAGTTGATAGCGTATTCAGACGACTTTGATGGGCTGCGTAAGGTGCCAGCCGGGTTGCCGAAGTGGCTTGAGGGTGAGATAGGTAGACCAGTAGCCCTAATCCAAGACCCATTTGGCTGCCACGAGTCTTACGGTGCACATATGAGTAGTATGCTGCTGGATGCTTTAGATAAGTTGAGCATCGAGTATAGGTTTCAGAGCGGCGCTGAAGCTTATCGGAAGGGTCTATTGAACACCCAGATCCAGCTGATACTGGCTAACGCTCAGAAGATAGGACAGTATATTGCAGAGACGATAGGGCAGAAGAAGTTTGAGGAAGTGTTACCCTACTATCCTCTTTGTGAGAGGTGTGGTAGGCTCTATGTGGCTGAGGCTTATGCGTATGATAACAAGAGGCATACGGTAGCATACAGATGTAGGGGTGCGAAGATAGGTGGGCGGTGGGTTGAGGGCTGCGGCTATGAAGGAGAGGTTGATATATCATCTGGCAAGGGTAAATTGAGTTGGAAGGGTGAAATGGCGGCTAGATGGGCTGCATTAGACATAAGGTTTGAGGCTTATGGTAAGGACATTGCTGATTCGGTTAAGGTCAATGACTGGATTTCAGAGACTGTTTTAAACTACCCTCACCCATACCACATCAGATACGAGCTCTTCCTAGATAAGTCTGGCAGAAAGATATCGAAGTCAACCGGGAATGTTTTCACGCCTCAGATGTGGCTCAGATACGGAACTCCTCAATCACTCCTCCTCCTAATGTACAAGAGGATAGTTGGGACGAGGACGCTATCTGTAGAGGATGTGCCCAACTACATGGATGAATACGATCAGTTGGAAGATGTGTATTTTGGTGTTAAGAAGGTAGATAACCCTGCCGAGTTGAGGAAGATGCGTGGGCTCTACGAATACGTTAACCACCTTAAGCCACCTTCTAAACCCTCCGCACACGTCCCATATAGGCTCCTAACTCAGCTGGCAGCCGTAGCGCCTAAGGAGGCTAGGGTTGAGTTTGTGCTGAAGAAGCTTGCAGCCTATGGGTTCGTGAAGGAGGCTGATGAACTCTTAAAGGTGAAGATCGTCCTCGCATCCAACTGGGCTGACGACTTCGTTAAGTTTGAGCCAGTTAAACTTGAGCTTAGCTTAGAGGAAAGAAAGGCGTTAGCTGAAGTCGCGGAAGCCATAAGAAGGTTAGAGGATGCCCAGCAGATACAGAACAGCATCTTTGAGGCAGCTAGGCGAAACAATCTTAGGGCACCAGACCTCTTTAAGAGGCTCTACCAGATGCTCATCTCATCAGACCACGCACCTAGGCTCGTACCACACACAGTCGTTATAGGCAGGGAGATGGCAGCGCAACCACTCGCAGAA